>PGXE01000016.1 GCA_002838935.1 Thermoplasmata archaeon HGW-Thermoplasmata-1
GTCCTCGCTGTAAGATTCCTGCGCCCTTCCGGCGCGCGGGTCCTTGACAAGATTAATGCATGGCGCAAGCAGGCAGTTCCTGCCGGTAGCCCTTGTCTCATTGCCCATGACCGTTCCCGTGATGTATTCGAGATCCGGATCCCAAGTTGCTCCGCGGGCAAGCTGCACCGGAAAAGTGGTTGCAGCCCCCCATCTCACCCCGCGCCCTGCGTCTGTGAAGCGGAATCCCGGTATGCCAAGCCGCTCGTTGTCGGCGGTGCGCATCGGAATCATGCTCTGCTGCATCTCATCCGATATTTCGCCGTACATCTGGTCGATTTTTTCAGTTAGATTCATCCTGGAAAGCAGGTCTTCCACCCTTGCGTCTATCGGCGCGTTCGGATTCTTATACACCGGCGTATCCTGTGCAGATGCAAGGCCGCTAAAACCTGTGGCCAGCATCAGTCCAATTACGGCAATCGCTGCCAACCTTTCTATTTTCGTTCTGTTGATTTCCCTCATTTCATCACTCTCCTGAAACATACTCCTTCGTTCCCCAATTCTTGTTTGGCACGCTTCCCATCTCAAATATGATGTGCGCTCCGCTCGTGATATCGGTATGCTTTATTATCGGGGCTTCCAGAGGGGAACCGTTGATTTCTGCAGATTGGATATACTTGTTCTCCGCCGAGTTGTTCTTTGCCTCTATCGTAAAGTCGTTGCCGTTGTCAAGGTGGATTACGACCTTGTCGAATATCGGGCTGCCGATAGCATACACGGGATTCCCGGGGCAAACTTGGTAGAATCCCATTGCGCTTAATACATACCATGCGGACATCTGCCCGCAATCGTCGTTGCCGCAAAGGCCATCCGGGCCAGGGCCGTAAAGTTCGCCCATTACCTGCCTCACGCGCTCCTGGGTCTTCCAGGGCTGGCCGACGAAATCGTACATGTACAGCACGTGGTGGCACGGCTCGTTTGCATGCGCATATTGACCAATCAATGTGGAAAGATCTATTGCTGCCACCCCTCCCATTGCACCAGGAGGTTGGACGAACAACGAGTCGAGTTTCTCTATGAATTTTTCTTTTCCTCCGAACAAATCAACAAGTCCATAAACGTCGTGCGGTACAAACCACGTCCACTGCCATGCGTTGCCCTCGGTGTAGTACATGTATGCCTTTGTTGGGTCGAAATCGGTCGGGTTTACCCACGTTCCGGTCATGCTCTTTCCGCGCATGAACTGCGTTTCAGGATCGAATAGGTTGGCGTAGTTTTTCGAGCGAGTCATAAATGTGTCATAGTCGTTCGTCTTGTCCAGCGCCTTTGCCATCTGTGCCACACAGAAGTCGTCGTACGCATATTCGAGCGCCCTTGATGTAGCCTGGTTCGTGAACCAAAATACAATCCCTTGAGGGGTATGCGGGTCTATGTAAATGGGCAAGGTGTCTGCAGCAACATATCCAAGTGCCACATATTCCGCCAGACGGTAGCGCCCCTCGTCCCTTACATACCCCGTGTTTGCTACAGGGTTCGGTCCGGGAATCATCGCATTCTTCCACATTCCCTCGTATGCCGCCTGTGTATCAAAGTTTGTTATTCCTTTGACGTATGCATCGGCAATCACGGAATCTGCATGCGTTCCAGTCATGCAGTTGGTTTCAGAATTAGACAGGAACCATCTGGGCAGCCGTCCTGCCGCAAGACCGCCGCCGTCATTGTAGATGTTGACCATTGATTGTATAATATCTGCATCTCTTTCCGGGTCAATTATTGTGTAAAGCGGATGCGTAGCCCTGAATGTGTCCCAGAGCGAGAAAAGAGTATACTGCACCCTATCCGAATTGCGGACCTGCCAGTCAACGCCAAGGTAAGAGCCGTCAACGTCCGAGAATGTGTTCGGCGCAATCATTGTATGATAAAGCGCCGTATAGAACGTCTTCCTCTGGTCTTCGGTTCCGCCGAAGATTTCTATCTTTTTCAGTTGCTCGTTCCAGGCGCCATGCGCCTTTTCCTTGTATCCGTCAAAGTCCCAGCCAGATGCTTCTGCCTCAAGATTTTTGCGCGCCCCTTCGATGCTTACAAACGATATGCCGACCTTTGCGACAATCTGCTCGTTTGCAGATGTGTCGAAGTTCAGGAATGCGCCTATCTCCTTTCCAATCTGCATCGGAACGCCGGGGAACTGCTGCCCCATATTCCAAGTTCCGCTGGATGCAGATGGCTTGGAAAATTCCGCCACAAAATAGACCGCACGATACGGCACCCATCCGGATGAGTTTCGATATCCCTGAATGGTTCGGTCATTAACTATGGTTATCCCGGAGTTTACGGTTGAGCCAAATCCAAGATATTTCAAGCCGTGGTTAAGGTCGATAAGAATGTGGGAATCGGAGCCTTGCGGGAAAGTGTATCTATGGATTCCCACTCGCGCGGTCGCCGTCAGTTCCGCCTGTATGTCGTAGTCGTCCAGAAGGACGCTATAATATCCTGCCTTTGCCACCTCGTTCTCATGGCTGAAGCGCGAGCGGTATCCGCTGTCAGAGTCGTCGGCGGTTCCCGGCTCTGTCTGCACTTCGCCTTTGGTGGGCATGAAAAGTATGTCGCCGTAATCCGCGCACCCCGTTCCAGAAAGGTGCGTGTGGGAAAAGCCAATTATCGAATCGCTTGTGTAGTAGTAGCCCGAGGTGCGCGTTATGTTCTCAAAGAAACCGCCGGTGTCCGTGTCCGGACTGGGCTGGACCATTCCAAAAGGCATTGTCGGTCCCGGGAAAGTGTTGCCGTAAGTAAGCGAGCCCACAAGCGGATTGACATAATCAACTGGTTTGAGTTCCTCATCCGTTTCCCCTTGGATTTCTTTTCCTTTCTTTTCTCCCATGCACCCGCTGAATGCTGTTGTGATGAGCATTCCTGCGATCAATATTACGAACGCGTACCTACTTTTCATTTGACCACCCAGATATTATTGTCGTAGTATCGGAAATTAATCCTGAAGAAGATGCGGTCAGTTTTATTTCGCCGGCTCTGGTTGTTGATTGTAATACCAGCAGGCACATTCCTGCCGACGCCTTGATCGTATTGCCTGTCGGGTCTTCATGACTTAACGCATCGCCATTGCATACTCCGCGAATCTTTCCTTCGCCGGATATGCTGAAAGTTATCTGATTTTCTGCGATCGGCATGAAGTTTCCGTCCTTGTCCAGTATGCGTACGGTAATGTAGGAAAGGTCGCAGCCGTCGGCAGAGATAGTGCATCTATCCGGGGTGAGTTCTATTTTTGCCGGCGCCCCCGCGGTCTTTATTTCCTCGATGCAGAGGACCCTTCCGTTCCTGCTTCCAACCGCTTTCAAAGTCCCAGGCGAATATGGCACTTCCCATTCTATATGGAGATCAAGGTTTCCTTCCGGCAAAGACGAGAAAGTCCTCTTGCCCATCGACTGGTCGTTCACGAATAATTCAACCGTGTCGCAGTTGGTGTATGCCCACACTGTTACAGTAGTCCATTCCGGTCCCGCATTCTCCCAGTTCCAGTGCGGGAAGATGTGAAGTGTCGGTTCGTCAGTCCACTGGCTTTTGTATAGGTAATAGTGGTCCTTGGGGAAACCACAAAGGTCGAATATACCAAAATATGAGCTTACGGGCTCGAGGTCGCTCTCAAAGCCCACAGATCCGCCGTAGGGTAGCGGCTCACCACGGTAGTCAAAGCCAGTCCATATGAACAGGCCGGACATGAAATCCCTGTTCTTCACAGCCCTCCAGGATCCCTGGTGGCTCCAGCCCTGAAGCCAGTCGTCATCGTAGCCCGAGCACTGTCCGTCGCCCATGCCGCCCATGTTGAACAATGATATGCCCCCGGCATCGTATGGCTTTTTGTAGTGTCCTCTGGATGACATTTCCGAAGTCGTCTCGGTGGCAATCATCTTCCTGTCCGGATAAAGCAGGCGGTCGAGGTCATAGAGGGCGACGCGATTTTCTACCGGTTGTATCTGGGCGGGTAGCAGATTGAGATCAGGTATCGTTCGTTCGCCGTAGTTGTAGCCTACCACCTCCAGCATACTCATGGTTTCCAACAGGTTTGACGTTGGTGTGAAATAGGCGGGGGTCCCTACTGTAACCGGTCTCGTGGGGTCAAGCTCTCGCACCTTGTCGATCAGATTCTTCAGGATATCCTTGCCTTCCGGAAGGGTCATATCAGTTATCTCGTTGCCCACGCTCCATATCACCACGCTGGGGTGATTGCGGTCGCGCTTTATCAGATTCTCAAGGTCTCTCTCCCACCAGTCGTTGAAGTACATGGCGTAATCGTATGTGGTCTTGCTTGTCACCCAGCAGTCGAATGCCTCGTTCATGACAAGCATTCCGTATTGGTCGCAGTAATCGAGAAGTTCAGGTGTGGGCGGATTGTGGCTTGTCCTGAACGCATTAGATCCCATCTCTTTCAGCAACTGTACCCTTCGCTCGTTTGCCCTGTCAGGCAAGGCGGCGCCAAGACATGAATCATCGTGGTGGTTGCAGGTACCGAGAATCTTGGTCGGCTTCCCATTGAGGAAAAATCCCTTGTTCGCGTCGAAACTTATCGTTCTTATGCCGAAAGTCGTTTCGTAGTCGTCAACCAATCTGTCGCCGTCCTTGACTATTGTGTAAATCTTGTAGAGATACGGATTTTCAATGTCCCAGAGTTTTGGCGATGAAATCTGAATGTCCTGGTTGAATTCATATTGTTTGCCGGCGCCAATCTCTTGCGCGCTCTCCGCCATTCCGACTACGCTTCCATTCGCATCCATAATCTGCGAAAGCAGGACGCAGTTCCTTGCCGCGCCGTATTCATTTAAGATGTTTGTCTTCATGTTCACTTTCGCAGTTTCAGCGGAAACTGTCGGGGTTGTTACATAAGTTCCCCAGTGCGCCACATGGAGTTTGTCAACCACCGTGAGCCAGACATGACGGTAGATGCCGGAGCCGGAATACCACCTTGAATTGGGCTGCTTCGAATTATCCGCCTTTACGGAGATAACGTTATTCCCTCCGTATTTTAGGTAAGGCGTTATGTCATACTGGAAACTTGTGTAGCCGTAAGGCCAATTGCCGACTAGGTTGCCGTTTACCCAAACGGTGCTGTTCATGTAAACGCCGTCGAAATCAATGAAAACTTTTTTGCCGCTGTAGTCTTTTGGAATTTCTATGTGCTTCCTGTACCAGCCGATGCCTCCCGGCAGTGCGCCTCCGGCCGAGCCTGCGGGGTAATCCGAGCCGAAAGGCCCTTCTATGCTCCAGTCGTGCGGAAGGTCAACGTCGCGCCAATTCGAGTCGTCAAAGTTTGCAGATTCTGCGCTTTGGTGCCCTTTTGTCCCGTCAATGTCCTTGTAAAATTTCCAATCAGAATCTATATTTTCATGAATTCGGTCTTGCAAGACCCCTATGAATTCATTGTTCCCTTTATTTTCCCCGCCTATGCATCCGCTGAATGCCGTTGCCAGCATCAGTCCTATCATGCCTATTGCCATCAAGTTCTTCGCTTTCATCACATCACCTTTTTCTCTTCAAAAGAATAATGGCTGAGAAGACCCCCATCAAAAACAGGATTTCAAATCCCGATATGAACCTCTTTCCCGGCTTTCCGGGGACTATCTCGGAAACCGAGCCTTTGCTGACATCTATCTCGTATGTCTTTCCTGTCTGCGCATCAAAAGTGATTCCCTTGACGGTTGCATTGAACTTTCCGCCGTTCAGTGCATTATATTCGTCCGTGAAAGTAACGCGGATTTTGCTTGACTGCGCTATCGGCTTGCCGTCCATTGAATTAGCGGCGACGCGCGGAACTTCGTATTCGCCGGTTTCAACCGAATAAATTTCATTTCCCCTGTCAAGCGCAGTTGCGGTTTTCACGTAGCCGGAGATTTGCGTTTCATCCGGCATCACAAACCGGGTTCTCTGGTGCCGTTCAAGCATCATTTCCATAGCATACGTGGCAGACCAGCCGAACTGGAACGCCGACGGGCTTCCGGGACCGCCGAACCCCCAGCCGATTGCGCCAGTTTCCGCATTATAGTTTTCATATATTCCGCCCTTGCCTGACATCATGGAAACGAGCCTATCGGCAACATCTTCCGCCTCTTGCTCATAGCCGTATTTGTAAAGCGTTTCGACCGCCGTGTATGCGAGTATCAGCCAGATTTGCCCCTGCCAGTAGCAGCCATCGCCGGCTTTGTCATAGTACGGGCTGTTGTATGCGACGGAAGGAATGGGATATTCCCCGAAGAACTCCGATGGATTCAATATGTGCTCCTCTACCACGCGCCTTATCCTTGTCTCGTTCTTCGTTGCCCCGGCAAGCGCTGGCATCCATATAGCGGGCGTGGCTATCTCTATATGCGCTCCTGCATCGAGCGGACTGCTCTTTTTCAGGTCATACCAGCAGCCGTCCTTTTCAGACCACAAAAGCGAGTCGATCAGCGCCCCAATTTTTTCCATTTTTCCGTGCCAATTTTTCGCGTCTTCCGCCTTTCCAATCTCAATGCACATCTTTTCCATCGACCGGTAGTAAAGATACAGCCATGAATTCAGATCAACGCTATTGATTATGGCAGGCATCGGGACGTCGCCCCAGGAAACATTGCCGCCCCATACATCGTAGCGCGGAGTGTCGTCCCAACCTGTCTCAGAACCGGAACGGAATTCGCAAAGCCCATCGCCGTCCACGTCCCTTTCGTTTTCCCACCATTGCAGATACTTGGCGCTCGCATCATACATTTTTTCCAGAAAAGCGCGCGCCCTTCCCTTGTCAGGATCCGTCTCGTAGACTTTCAATATTGCCGTTCCGTGAACCGGGGGTTGGGAATATAATACGTTGAGGTAAGGATTAAGTGAGTCGTCCAGCATTATGTAAACCATCCCAGTCTCGCTCTGGCCGGAAAACTGAGTGAGAAAGTTCTGCTCTGCAAGCCAAGGATCCCATTCCGTTTGCCCCGTTGCATGGAAAGGGGTGTCCCAGCACCAGAAGAAGTTGAAGGCGGGTTTGCTTGGAACGGAGCAATAGTATTCCATCTTGTTTTTTGGCGCATAAAGGTTCATACGAAGCGCCGCCGCCGACATCCTGAAAGTGTCAATATATTCAGGATTACTTGTGTGCGGCTTTGGCAATTTCTCGAAAAACGCGTTCCAGCTTTCATCGCGCAATGTTTTCCAATCATTGGCACGGCTTCCATCTCCGGCAAAAGACTCGGCGCGCGAATCCACGGATTCAATGGAATCGCCGAATATCACGAAAAACGAAAATTCCCATTTATGGCCGGATGCCAAAGACACTTCCTTCCCGATTATCTCATGAGTGTAGCTTTGGTATGTGTTCTCATTTGCAATCGAATCCGCAGTGAAGCTAGGTATCACCGCACTGCAAGTGGTGGTGTTCGCAATGACATTCAAAATGCCTGTTGCGCCCATGTTCAGGGCAAACTGCTCGACACGGATGATCATTGCGCCGTATCCTGTTTTGTATGCGTATGAGAAAACGCTCTGCGGAGCAGCGCCGCTGGACGCGCCTTCAGATTTGGATATGTTTCCGCCCTCGAAACGAATCCCTGGAACGAAACTGGATGCCCCGCTGCCGCCATTATACAAGCTCCCTTTCACGCACAGGACGTCCGTGTCAATGAAAAATGCCTCCGCGCTGCCTTTCAATCCGTTTCCAAAATCGTCAGTTTCCTTCCAGCCCCAGAGATCGAAACTTATCTTCCGCTCATTTGCAGCCATTGGCGCTCCACTGGCATCCTTCAGCGAGAAAAGCATCCTGTCCAATTGGCCGTTTGTTATTGAAGTCAGACAGGAATATAGCATCGAATAGCAAAATCTCGGCTCAGTCACGTTTGCCTTTATCCCATAATGGCTTCCGTAGTCGCTTATCACGCCGCCACGAGTGACGCCTTCTGCATACCATGGATATCCATCAAATGTAGCTCTTGAATCATCATGAGTCGCATCTGCAGCAGTTACGGCAAAACCACTACTCCCGCTTAAGAGAATCATGACAGTCATTAAGATTATCTGCGCCCTCTTCATACACTACCTCACTCAAAGATTATCGTCGGATTCATCGGATAAGCGCCATTGCTCTCGCTGTAGATGCGAAGCCCGTTGCAATACGCAGGCTCGCCGCCCACTTCGAGGCGCAACGTCAACGATCCCGATCCCAATGCGGATTTCATTATTTCGCCAAGCTTTGCGCCGTCCACCTTCACCTGCACCTTGCAGCCGTATGAGCCGTAGAGGGGTATGCCCTGCTTGACGGCTGCTCCTGCGTTTAAAAGCACTTGCGGGCTGTCAAGGTACGAAAGAACTCCGCGTGCATCCGAGGGAGCGTCTGGCAGCAGCACGCCTCCAGCGTCAACGCCGTTTATCTTCACCTTCATCTCGCTCTGGTGCCTGCTTGCGTCGGTCTGGTAATTGAAGTCGCCGTATGCCCCGGAAGCCTCAAGCAAAAGGATTATCGACTTGACGCTCTGCAATGAAAGGCCGGCAGGCACAGGCACGGAATACTCGAAATATCCGCTGTCATAGCCCCAGACTGCGCCGGAACCGCCCATTGGATTGCTCGTTGCGTATGATGGTGCCATTAGCGGCGTCGAAACGCCGGGAACCATCTGGTTGGATGCCGTTGGCCCCGCTTCGTTCCAGGAAGCGTTGCTGTATGATGTCGGGTCGAAACGCACGATTGTCTTTGTGCCTTGCTTTGAAACTGACTCTGCCGGAATATATACATGATAGTTCAGGTAGTTGCGCCCCATGATTTTTCCGTCCGACTCAAGCCAGATAAGAAGCGTGGCAAGGCAAGTCTCGCCAGGAAGCGTGACCTTTATCTCCGGCAGCTTTGTCACGGTGTATTGCCCAAAATTCACAGGCACGGACCCGCTTGCAAGCTTGCCCATCTTTTCGCCAAGCGAGTTTGTTGCAGTAAGCGTCCACTTCAAATCCCCGCTCCTTGCTTCGCTGTCGGAATATTTGCTGAAATGTGGATTTGCAGTCACCTGGCCGCCCAAAGCAAGCCGTTCCCCGGGCGGATTGTCGAGCGCAAGGAAATCTGCGCCAGTGAAATCGGAAAGCGCGCACCCGAATGTCTCGTATCCGAAATCCTTGGGCGATCTGTCGTAGCGTAGTATCCCGTTGTGCTCCCATTCCACGTCAGTGACTTCAGTGTAAACAAAACCGCATATCTTGGGATGAAGGCGCATCTCGTTTGTCAGGTACTTGAAGCACCATGAAACGTCCTTGTTGCCGTCCGTGCAGGCTATTCCGCCGTATTCGCTGTTCATCAGAGGATCGGCATCCTGCACAGCGCCCGGAACGCAACCCCAAGTCGATCCGGCGTAAGCGTTGTCAACCACGTTGTTGAGATGTTTCTTTGCAACGGCATAGTCGTTTATGTAGAAGTGCCATGAGAATATGTCTGTAGTTGACGTGTGCCATCCTCCGGCAGGCGTGTGGGCGTTGTCGTAGTTGTAAACTATTGCAGAATTATCCTCAACAAGCCTTGTGGGATCGAGCGCTTTTGCCTTTTCCACCATCGATACGACCCACGACTGCATCTCCGGGTTGGCGTAGAGCGGCACCGGCAGCAATAGACCCCAGTTCTCGTTGAAGATGCACCATGAAAATATGGAAGGGTGGTTGAAATCGCGCTCTATCATATCGCGCATCGTCTGCTCGAAATATGCTCTGCTTTGCGCCCCCGGATAGTTTGGAGCGGCATCCGAGCACGGCACGTCTTTCATTATCAGCATTCCCAATTTGTCTGCCCAGTAAAGGCGCCTTGGCTCATCTGCCTTTATGTGGATGCGAAGGAAATTGAATCCATAATCCTTCATTTTTTGTATATCGTATTTCAGGTCGCTCTCGTTGACGTATGTGTATATGCCCCACGGATTGTAGGACTGGTCAAGCAGGCCGCGCAGGTAAATCGGCTTATCGTTCAGGTAGATGTATTTGTACTGCTCCTTCACGTCCTGCGTGTCTTGCGGTGAATGACCCGGCGCCCACTTCGCCTCTATCTTGCGCTGTCCGAAATAGGTCTTGACAGAATCGACCGCACCTGACTTTCCAACCAATTCCACAACCGCATCATACAGGTTCGGTTCGTCCGGGGACCAAAGCATCTGTTTTTCAAGTTTCAATGCGACTTTTGTCTTGCCGCTGCATATCTTTTCGTTTGCAGTGAAAATTCTGTTGTCCGGGGATTTTGCAGAAACACGGACCTCGGCACCCCCCGAGTGAACAATCTCGAAGGAAACCGAAGAATTGTCAACGTCCGGGAAAACGTATATTCCGGTTATACGCTCTTCTGGGCACGTTTCCATGTATGCAGTCTGCCAGATTCCGCTGCAGCGGGTATACCAGATCCCACCCTGTTTTCCTCGGGGGATTTCGGGGTTTGTATCACTTGGGTCCGTCGCCTTTACAGTCAGGGTGAAGTCCTGGCCAGCGGCGATATATTGTGTTATGTCAAACTCAAATGCAGAGTAACCGCCAACATGCTGACCCACAAGATTTTCATTTATCCAGACCTTGCTTTCCCAGTCAACCGCGCCGAACTTTAGCAGGACGTGGCTGTCTTTCCACTCCTCAGGAACATTTACCGTGCGCTGGTACCATGCTGTGCCCGTGTAAGTCGGATTTTGAAGCGCATAATACTGCGGATACTCTCCGCGGAAATACGGCTCAAGGCCGGAAGCAGGCGACTCCCAACAGAAAGGAACGGTAATTTGCTGTGAGAATTTGTGCTTCCCTGGAACAAACCATTGTTCTGTCTCGCCGGTATTTGCAGGGTCGAACTCAAAGCCCCACTGCCCGTTCAGATTCATCCATTTCGAGCGCTGAAAGTCTGGGCGCGGGTGTTCCGGCTTCGGAATTGAAGTGTCTGTTGTAAAATCCTCAATCTGGAAGGAAGACACGGCGTCCGCGGGGTTTGTCTTGGTGCCGCCAATGCATCCTGCAAATGCGCCGAGTGAAAATAGGACGACGATTGCAAATGTCGCTGCCCTTCTCATATTCACACCCCCAGTTCGCACAGCGTTTCGATAAGCCTTCCGTATGCGCTCCATACTTCGACTACGTAAGTGCCTGGGAACAACGCATCCGCACTTATCTCAACGGCCTTATCCGGCGATGTGTCAATCTTGAAAATCTGGAATCGCTCCATTCCGGGAGTCGGCAGCGCGACAGGCGGCTCGTAATATATCTCGATTGTTCCCTTCGCGGGCACGCTTACTTTTCCCACAATTTTCGAGCCTTCCGCTATTATCTCACTCTGGATATAGATGCCTGAAGGCGTCACGCGCTTTATGTCCGAAATTCCTCCGCAAATGCTTGTCCAGATGTCAAACTCAACGGATTCACCAGGCTCAAGTTGTCCGTATTTGCCGAATCTTTCAACAGATTCATTCAAACAGTCGCCCCAGGCGTTTGTTGCCTCAAGCGCAATCTGCTGGTATCCGCGATGCCCTCCCTGGTCTATCCATACCCCTGCATAAGGCATAACACTTTTTGGCCATACAAATGCAAGCGCTTCCGACTTTGCCGGATCAGCAGCCGCGACCCAGCCCTCTTTTAACTCTGTGGTAAAGAACTTCTCGGCATATCCAAGCTCGCTTGGGCCTAACGTTGAGAGGTCGATCCAGTTGCCGTCAGCCTGTTTTGCCATCGGCCAATCTACAATCGTCCCCTGTTCTCCCATGCGGCCGTCTTTGGTGAAATAGACCATTAGCGTGGTTCCGTCGGGCAGGAACATCCGGTCGCCCGTTTTCACGGCGCCGCCGGGAGCTATACTCGCGTGGTCGGCCCACTGGAACGGCCAATCCTCGTCGCCAACGTTAGTTATCTTGTAATGGCGCAGGTAGCGCGACTGTGACTCGAAGAGCGTAAGCGTCTTCTCTATCTTGAACGGCGTTTCCTTGAGCGTACACTCCATAGTGATGCTTACTCGCTTCGAACTGTTGTCGACGTTTTTCACTTCCCAGGGCAAAAGCCAGGATTCGCCGTGGTCCGGTATGTGGATGTTCCGGTAGTCGCATTCACCGACAGACGGCAGGCAGTCGTCGAAGCCGCCGATCTCGTATTCCTGCCATATCGGGCCGCTTCTGGACTTCTCTAGCTGCGGGTTCAATAACCGTGCATATTCGTTCTTCCATGCCATGTCGTGCGCCGTCGGCTTGAAAACGCAGTTGTATATCTTTGCCCCCCAGTCTTTCAGTATGGATATGTACAGGTATTCATTCTCTAGCACGTAGCCTTCGAGCGGGTCGTCGCCCTCGAAGGTCATCTTTCTTATAGAACATCCGTTGGCATCCATCAATTCAACCTCCGAGTAGGGGGGCGTTTGCGGTTCGTAGTTGTATTCCATGAAGTTGGGCTTGCTTTTGCCGTCGGCGCCGGACTGCCCGCCTATGCATCCGCTAAGCGCGATTGCAGTCATGGCAAAACAGGCGGCAAGGCAAATCCACCGCTTCAAATCCTCACGCCTCCCGTGTCAGCTTTACGAGTTGCACCGCATGTGGCAGCAGCGGCACCGAGTAGCTGCCGGAATAGCTGCCAAGGTCGTCCTTTGTCCACATGTCGTAGATGGTGTAGCTCGCGCCGCTGTGCCCTATCTGCGTGAGATCGAGCGAGACTATCGCGGGCTGGGTCCCCCAGTTGAAGAGGGCGACCGCACTCGTGTTGTCATCTATCTTCATATGCCAAACTTGCGGCAGCTGGTCTATCGTGGGGTGGTGGCCCGTGCCAGCTATCGTCCCGCTTGGAACGCAGGGGTCGGCGTGGTCAAAGAGGTCGAGAGGCACTACGGATTTTCCTTTCACGAGTGCGTATATCTCTGCGTCGTTTACCATCGCGGTGCGGTCATTCGTGAGTGCGTAGAGCTTGTCGCTTAACATCGTGACTCCGCCGCTCATTATGCACGCGGTAGTGAGGGTTTTCGCCTCGTCAGTCGTGTAAGGCGGCCGGACGATTATGACGTCCGGGTCGTTATGATACCATGCCCCGCCTGCGAAATAACGCGCCGCTACGTTTCTGCATTCCCATACGAGTTGCGGCCAGTTCATCAGCCCCTGTTCGTCGGTGACTGACGAGAGGTCTACGCCGAGACGGTATATCGCGTCCGCGGCGCCAAAGCAGATGTCGCCGCCTATCCTGTTGCCGTCATAGATGCCGATACCGGGCAACATCGGGCTGCCGCAGCCGTCGATATAGGTTTCGTCCCCCATCGCATCGCGTATTATCCTGAGCCCTTCCATCAGTGCCATCGTGCCCGTGTAGCTGCTGTTGTGGCGTACGCCCTCGTACGCTCCGGCAAAGAGGAAATCGATCTTGATGTAGTCGTAGCCCCAAGCCTTCACGTTGTCGAATACCCCGCGTATCCACTCTTGCGCATCTGGGTGCGAAAGGTCGAAACACAAATGCGCGCTGCCGTCGTCGGCGGTATACGTCAGGTGATTTCCGGCCTCGTCTCTTATGAACCAGTCCGGATGCCCGATGGCGGTCGGAAGTGTCGGGTTCATCAGGAACGGCGCAAGCCATAATCCGGCCTTGAAACCGAGGTCGTGTATTTTCTTTGCGGTGCCGTCCATGCCTGACGGGAACTTCTCGTTGGGCATCCAGTCGCCCCACAGCCCCTGCCAGCCGTCGTCTATCTGTATGTATTCGTATGGCACGTTTGAGAGGGTTTTTAGCTCTTCGGCATTGGCTACGACCTCCGCTTCCGATATCTTGTCGAAGTAGTAATACCACGAGCACCAGCCCATCGGCGGTTCGAACACCTCCCTCGCATTATTCACCCTGCCCGCAAGTTCACCGTAGGCCGAAAGGTCGTCCGTCGGCGCGCGCGATGACGCCAGAAATATCTTCTCGGAAGCGAGACTGCCACCGGATGCGACAGCCAGTTTTTCGCCGTTGCCGCCGCAAGATACGGTCCAGCTTCCGGCCATATCAAATGAGGATTTGTAGCTGAATCTCGTCTTCCAGACCTCGAAGGTGAGGGCGCCGGCGGTGACGGAGAGGCCGGTCGGCTCGTCGAAGAGGGTCTGCGCCCACCAGCTCGAGCAGTCGGAAAGCTGAAATCCATTATCATTGCTCGAATATCCCTGATCGAGAGCCGTCCCTGTGACCCTTACGACCCCCGCATAGTCCCATGACTGGTATCCGTTAACGAACGCAAGAAGCGCGCCTTCGCTTGCGGTAAATTCCATATATCCCCCAAACGAAGGGTCGACGGTTATCGGATTAAGTGAACTTACCGCTATATCGGAAAACGCAGTGTTGACGATCTCGAGTTCGAGCACGACGTAATCGCGCCCTTCGTAACTGAGGATATGCTGTATGAGCGTCGGCATTCCCGCCTTTTCATAGATGACGCTCACACCACATCCCTTGCCGATGGAGTCTGATACCGCGGCATGCGTCCAGAAAACTTTGCCGTAATCCGCGCCGCTTATCGTTTTTCCGCCTATCTCGGCCGTCGGATAGAAGTTCTCAAGCATCTTCCTCCCTGCGGCCCTAGAATAGAAGTCGATGCCGCCGGATGCAAGATCCACGTTGAGCGCAACCCTGCCGTTGTCCACCGAAAGAACGCTGCCCGCCTCAGATACGGTTACGCCGCCATATGCGTTGCCGGTATCGTCTAAATCGCCTTTATCGTCGCCGTCCGGATAATCGAAAACCGGTTTGAACGCAAACATGCCCACTGCGGCAAGCAGCAACACAGCTACCGCCGCAACACCTACAACATTGCCTTTTTTCATGCTATGCCTCCCCTAGTATATCGGCGCATGCTCACGCATCCGCCTTATACCGGCCTGTTCTATACAGCCCAATATGCCGCGCCGCATGCCGTTCCTTGCGGCCATCCTGCAGTTTCCTTAGCGGGTTTGAAGATTAAATATATTTGGGAACGAAAGATGCAATTAACGCATCTATTCACCTATGCGCGTTGTATATTATTGAAAAGATTCACGATTCACTTATGTATCTTATGTATCTTGCGCGAGAAGTGGATGTAGATGCCGACCGCTGCCGCGAATGATATGAGGGTTATCACTCCGGGCAGAAAAACGGAGAGCCAGAAGTTGTAGTCGCCGCTCAATTTGCCTCACTCTCCATCTCATTTACCTTTTCGGCCATATCCTTTGCCACTATGTTCTTCTTATACGCCCGGTATGCGAGATACATGCCGAAGAACGCGAAGAAGTATGCCACCAAAAGGGCAATCCCCATCATTATTATCTGGGTTCCTTCGTCCATCACTTCCACCTCGCTATCTCTTCCACGAATTTTTCGTATTCCTCCTGCTTGGTCTCGTATTCGAGCGATATCGCCTTTATCTTCGGCAGCAGGAGGGAGAACATTATCATGCCCTGCCCGACTGCGGCAAGAAGCAGGAAATACCCGAGAGGGCGACCGAGCAATGCCAGAGCAAGGCCTGCTGCCGCGCAGATGGAAAACGGCACGGTTATTATTCCTGCAAGGTCCCTGGCGCCCCAGTTGTCTATCTTTTCGTCTATCGCCAGTTTTTTCATCCTTGCGGAATGCTTCTCGCTCATGACTTCTCGCCTCCTTTCACGGATTCGGCTGCCTTGACGGCAGCGGAATCGTTTGTCAAAAGCCCCCTCCTTATTGCCTCGCGCCTTACCGGCCCCCAGAAACCGTAGGGTTTGTTCATGACGTAGAACTTGACGAGATGGCCCATATCCTCGGGCTTCGTCAGGAGGGTTACCGGAAGGTATATCACCGCCGAGATGCCCAGGAGCACCCAAAACTGTATGTAATCAGGAATGTCCTTGGGTATTACACCTAAAGCAGGCAATATCCACGCTATCAGCCATGCGAGGCCGAGGTTCGCTATCCAGGCGGCAAGCCATCCTTTCGCGTTAAACCTCCACCAGACCACCTGTAATACGCAGGGTATCCAGGTGCCTGCCATGCCGACCCACATCGCGAATATTAGCCACGTGGTTATGTTCTCCTTCATCATATAGCCAAGGAAGAACGAACCGGCAAGCGTCACCAGTATTCCTATGCGCCCGACCGTGATCAGCTTTTTTGGCGATGCCTTCGGATTTATGTAGTGCTGGTAGAGGTCGCGTGTGAAATAGGACGACCCCAAGTTGAGGTGCGTAGAGACCGTCGAAAAGTGTATCGCTATTATGCAACCGAGGAAGAATCCGAGCAGGCCGACAGGTAAAAAGTCGAATCCGACGCGGTACCACGCCATCTCGTAGGTGCCCTCGTCGACTATTCCGGGGAACATGACGAAAAACGCGAGTATGGCAACTGCCCACAGCGAGTTCCTCAATATTACCATAAGCGAAGCACTCCACATGCTGTATGTTCCGTCCTTTAGCGTCCTTGCAGACTGGATGCGCTGGGCCTCGGTATACCAATCCGTGTGCGACCCCATCCCTATGCCTGCGAGCGTGGAGGCGAATATCATCGTAAGGAACCATGCAAGCGGTATTCCGTTGCCGGACTTGCCGACCACAAACGAGAACGGGTTTGCCCTCCAGCCCTCGCCAAGAAGATGCAGCTTGTCCATTATGCCTGCGGGTCCGCCGGCCTGGACTATGCCGAATATCGAAACTATCACTATCGCCGAAAGAACGAGTATGCTCTGCTGAAAATCTGCGACGACAACACCCCAGTATCCTGAAAACAGGGTATACACCGCCACTGTTATGGTGAATATCAGGAATGCTGTGGTGTAGTCCATACCCCAGAGATAATTGCATATCTTGTAGATGGCGGCATTCATCCAGCCGACCGTCCATATGTCCATAAAAACGCGCCATCCGGACAGGTAGCCTCTTGTCAGTTCGCCGCCAAGCCCCGCGTAGCGAAGCGTCTGCCAGTCGCCTTGGGTGTAGGCGGGCGAACGTCGGAAAATGCGTGTCGAGAAGAATGCGGATATGGATACCCATACCGCAAAAAAACCGTACCATATGCCTGCAAGGCCGTAGCGGTAGATTACGCCGCCATACCATATAGGCGTGTCCGTCCCGGTATGAGTTGCATAAACCGAGCTTGCGGGCAGCCACCACGGCAGACCCCTACCCGCGAGGAAAAAGTCTGCTTCGGACCTCTTTCCAAGGTTGTAGAAAAGCACTCCAAGGAAAAGCATCGCCACGATAAGCGCCACCATCCAGAACCAATCAAGTCCGGCCATTTCTATCATGATATCACTCTATTTCGTATCGCGTGCGCAGTGCTAATGCAATACGACTTAATTCAAATTAACCTATTTCATTTAAAGATTATTATCGGATTCGCTAAAATAAATCGGCTTTTGACGATATTATTATCCGCAATATCCGATATTGCACAATTTCACATGCGCCGCGCGAATTTTCAAGGTGAAGAATAGGATAAGATGAGGAATAGGATAAGATGAGGAATAGGATAAGATGAGGAATAGGATAAGATGAGGAATAGGATAAGATGAGGAATAGGATAAAAAAGAGATACTGATTACTGAAGGTGCAAAGCACGGTGATCAGATGCACGAACTAAGGTGGCACCCGCTAAAAAGGGAATGGGTAATAGTGGCCGCGCACAGGCAGGGCAGGCCGCTCATGCCAAAGGAGTTCTGCCCGTTCTGCAAGGGTGCGGCGGAGATACCGGGAGAGTTCGACGTCCTTTCGCTTGAGAACAAATTCGCATCGCTCATAAAGGATGCCGAGGAGGTCGCACGCTGCGATGATGCAAGCGGCGGCGAGTCCACTGGCTGCGGGGAGCGCAGAGACATCAAGTGCGGCGGCGAATGCGGCGATGGCTACGGAGGCGAAAAGTGCGGCGGCGGATACAAAGGCGACGAACTTTACAGGAAATCTCGTGCGGTCGGTGCCTGTGAAGTCGTGATATACACCCCCGAACACGGCGCGACCTTGAAGGATCAGCCTGTCGAACATATAAAGCGCATCGTGGACTTATGGGACGAGCGATACCGCGAACTGGGTGCGCGCGAAGAGGTGAAATACGTCTTTCCTTTCGAGAACAAGGGTACCCTCATCGGGGTGACGCTGCCGCATCCGCACGGGCAGATATACGCGTTTCCGTTCGTGCCGCCGATGGTGCAGCGCGAACTCGATTCCGCAAAGGAGTATTACGACGCACACGGCGAAAAATGCATCTTCTGCGAGATACTGCGAAAAGAGACCGATGAGGCGAAGAATAGCCGCATGGTATGCGAGAACGGGCATTTCTTCGCGTTCATACCTTTCTTCGCAAGGCTCCCCTACGAAGTGCAGGTCTATTCCAGAAGGCACGTGGGGTCGGTGTCGGAACTCGACGAGGATGAAAGGTTCGCGCTTGCGGCTATGTTGAAGGAGATAATATCGCGCTACGACTCTTTCTTCGGTTTCGAGCTTCCGTATATGATGATGCTCTACCAGAAGCCGACCGATGGCGACGGACACGAGTATTATCATTTCCATATCGAGTTCAGGCCGTTGCACAGGAGCCCGGACAAGGTGAAGTATCTTGCGAGCGTGGAGTCGGGCGCGGGGAACTTCATAAACGACACGGTGCCCGAAGAGAAGGCGAAAGAACTGCGCGACGTGGTGCTTGACTGAGGTTTTTTATGAATAAGCGGACCGGCGAAATAGAATATCCCCGACAATGTGGATGCGAATGCAAAGAAAAGGGGTATTTAACCGCAACCGGCAACACAACCGGCAACGCAACCGGCAACGCAACCGGCAACGCAACCGGCAACGCAACCGGCAACGCAACCATAAATTGGCGTAGCGGAACCGTCGAGCTGCTGAAATCCAAATTCATCGAACGCTACGGCGGAACAGCGCAGGGGTTGCGCGTGTTTCGCGCGCCCGGCAGGGTGAATCTCATCGGCGAGCATACGGATTATAACGACGGTTTCGTTCTGCCCGCGGCGATAGACCGCGAGTTCCTGATGGTCGTGAGGCCGCGCGACGACGGGCATGTGCGGATATACTCCGCCAACATGAAATCCGAAACCGAATTCGGTCTGTCGTCGATAGAGAAAATCGAAGGCCGCTGGGGAAACTACGTGCGCGGCGTGGCTGTGCGACTTCTGGAAAGAGGCTTTGCGCTAAAAGGTTTTGACGGCGTGCTTTCAAGCACCGTGCCCACGGCGTCCGGCCTCTCCAGTTCTGCGGCGCTCGAAGTGCTTGCGGCTAGGGTTTTCGAGGCGCTTTCCGGTTTTGTGATGGATGCGGTGGAACAGGCGAAGGCGTGCCAGCGCGCGGAGAACGAGTTCATCGGCGTGAAGTGCGGGATAATGGACCAGTTCATCTCGCGTCTTGGCAAAAAGGGAAACGCTCTTTTGATAGACTGCCGAAGCCTTCGCTACGAGCACGTCCCTATTCCCGAAGGCGTGCGGATAATCATAGTCGATACAGGCGTCAAGCGCCAGCTCGCGTCTTCCGCATACAACGAACGCAGGGCGCAGTGCGAGGAGGCGGTTCGCGCAATGGCAAGGCACAAGCCGGGTGCCGCCGCGCTTCGCGATTTCACTCTCGAAGAATTCGAACAGCGGAAGTGCGAACTCCCCGAAATCGTCGCAAAGCGGGCAAGGCACGTTATCTCCGAGAATGAACGGGTGCTTGCGGCGGTAGATGCGCTACGAAAGAACGACGTTAAAACCTTCGGAAAACTGATGTATGCGTCCCACAAGAGCCTTCGCGATGATTACGGGGTAGGCTGCAGGGAACTCGACACCATCGTAGAGGCGGCGAGAAAAACAACCGGAGTTTTCGGCGCGAGGATGACCGGGGCCGGATTCGGGGGCTGCGGAGTTATCCTTGCAAAGGCCGAAGCCGCAGAGGATGTCGTAAAGCGCGTCGGCGACGAATACGAGAAGATGATTGGCAAGAGGCCGGAGATCTATGTCTGCACGGCGGAGGATGGGGCGGGAGAGATAGAATAGAACTCCCGATCAATGAACCTCCCCGCAGCAAGCTACGGGGTATCTGGTGAGGCGCCCGCATGCGGGCGCCTTAAATTTTAGTCAACTTCATCTGCTTATATCCTTCT
>PGXE01000017.1 GCA_002838935.1 Thermoplasmata archaeon HGW-Thermoplasmata-1
GCGCTCGAATCCGGCCGCCGCCGCGTCTTCGTTATTCTGCCCCGTCTTTCTAAGGAGCGCCTTCTTTGCGAGTTTCATAGCCGTGTCCGCGCCGCCGCCGATTCCGACGCCGACTATGACGGGTGGGCAGGGTTTGCCGCCTGCTCGAACGACCCAGTCTGCTATGAAACGCTTTACAGCATCCATCCCGTCGCCCGGATCGAACATTTTAAGCGTCGAGCAGTTTTCGCTGCCCCCGCCCTTCGGAAAGGCGATGATCTCGCATGAGTTGCCTTTGGTCACTTCCCAGTGAATTATCGGCACGCCCGCGCCGGTATTGTCTCCGCTGTTTCTGTTCGTAAATGGATCAACTGCGTTCGGCCTCAACGGGATTTGTTCTGTCGCCTTTCTAACGCCTGATATGATTCCCTCTTCGATCAGGCCGGAGAATGGAAAATGCGCACCCACTCTTACATAGAACGTCTGCATTCCTGTGTCCTGACAGAGCGGCAGGCTTTTTTTGTCTGCAAGCCCGATGTTTTTTAGTATTGCATCCATCTGGCTTTTACCCATCCCGCCTTCTTCTCTTGCGGCGGCGTTCTCAAGAAATGAAACGACATCGGGGGGAAGGTGGGTTTCCGCCCGAAAAATGAGCTGCGCCACTGCATCGCTAAATGATTCGATATCTGCCATACAAAAGGGAATTGGTTTTGAAGATTTAACTGTGTGGTCACTATGCCCCTATCTCGAAATCAGGGTTCGACTGTTCATGCAGTTTGGTAACGATATTGTCCTTTGCCCAGTCATTTTTGAAATATACCGAGGATATTGTGTAGTTTCCAGCACCCCTTAGTGAATCCTGTCCAACGACGACGGTTGTGAAATGAACTGATTGTAGAGAAAAATGTTTTGTGACAACAGGTATGGAACTGCCGTTATCGAAGACCCGGGAGATGCCAATGGTGCCGTTTCCCGACAAAACAACGCCGTAAGGCCACCAGAAGATGTCAAGCGTTATATCCTGTTCGCTTGTGTATTTTGGTAGTGTGTTTACCGAGATATAATCAATCCATTTTTCCACCGAGAAAGTAGTTATAGCAGTTTTTTTGCCTATTTTTGCTTCCAGGGTATATACACCGTTGCCTACACAGAACTGATTTAGCCCGAGTTGTGCGATTCCAACAAAGTCCTTGGCATGCACTGCCCCACCGTAAACATTTTCTCCATTATATTGTATGGTTATGGCAACGTCGACCGCACCATCGTCAGGGGTGAATATCGACACAGTCACATCACCGGATTCATATCCTTTTATGGCGTCTGTAACTGTTACAAGGAAGATGTCGTTTCCCCCAAGGCATCCTGAAAACATGGTGATGCCAAATGCAGCCGTGCAGAGCAGTGCCAATATTTTGTTCATTAGATTACCTCAATATGTATTTAATAAGATCTTTATTAAAAGTTGCGGTTTAAAAGAGTCAGAAGTGCTTGTTTCTCTCGCGCTCGGCCCGCTTTTTGTGTTTTTCTGCGGTTTTTTTAGCTCTTGCCTTTTCCTTTTCCCTGAGTTTACGCATCTTTGCAAGCTCTTTTTCGCGCTGGCGCTGGAGCTCGTCGCGGTCAACAACCTGCTGTTGTGGTTTTTTGAATGCTTCTGGTTCTGCAACAGGTTTTGCAACAGACCTTGCGGGTTTTGGCATTGCCTTTGCCTTTTTTCTTTCCATCTGTCGATCCAGTGTTGTTCTTTCTTTGGCCGCAGCCATACGAGTTTTTTCTGCTTTGCGTCTTTCACGCCCTACGATCTTCTTGCTTTTTCTCTTTTCAGCATCAACTCGGGATCTTTCCTTGGCCTTTTGTTTATCCATCCTGCGCTGTTCGATCTCTGCCGCCCTCTGCGCCTTTGATCGTTCTGACCGCATGGCGGCCTTTTCACGCGCCAATACCGTTTCTGCCTTTGCGCGTTCCTTGGCAACAGGTTTCTCTGCACGAGCCCTCTCTTTTGCAATTGATCTGTCTAGACGCACCCTCTCCTTCGCTTTTGTTGCATCCGCGCGACGCCTCATCCTTTCGCGCTCGTGCTCGGCAGATGTCAGCTTGCGTTCCGGCACCTTTGGCTGCGCAATCGGTTTTGGCTGCTTGGCCGGCTTGACCGGTTTAGGTGCGCGTTCCTCGCGCGGCTTTGGCTTTAGGAGCGATGCGACTGCGCCCGCTATCCTCTTGTCGAGAGGAAGCGCCGGCGCCTTTTCAGTCTCCGGTCTTGGGGGTCTTGGCTTCTCACCCGGCTTTAGTATCTTTAGCCAGCTTTTGTCTATCGAGTACTGTGGGATCGTCGGCCTTTCCGGTTTTTTAGGCTCAGGCGGATAGTCGGGCATGCTTCTTTTCGGCTTTGGCGTGCGCTCCGGTTTTTTCGGCTTTGGCTTTAGCGGCAGCGGGGCAATCTCTTCATCAACCCCTTCTTTTCTGCGTTTGCGGTTTATCTTCGAGTATTCCTTCTCGACGCACCTGGTTTCCTTCTTCCACTGCTTTAGCCCGCGCTTCTTCTCCTTCTTGAACAGCTTGCGTGCGCGCTTCTTCTCCTTGCGCCATACTTTGCGCTCTTTCTTGAAGGGTTTCCGGTGCGCCTTCTTTAGCTTGTGGCAGGTTTTCTTCCAGCGTTTGTGGGGTCTTTTCCAGCTCTTTTTCCACCGCTTCTCAAACTTGTTGTCGAGTTTGTACTGCTTCTTCTCAACCCTCTTTTGAAGCTTCTTGAGTCTCTTGGCGCGTCTTCTTTCAGGCTTCTGCGCTTTCCACTCCGACTTGTGGGTCTTTTTCCACTTTTTATCGTGGATGCGGCCGCCTTTCTTTTCCCATTTCCACCACAACAAGGCGGAGCGATACTCGGGACGCATCAACCGTTTCTTGCGCATCATCGCGCCAAAGCCTTCTGTTTCGCGGAGGGTCAACAGGTATGCTTTTTCTTCAGGATATCTCCACGGGCGCCATGGGCGGCCCCGGTATTCCTGAAGGTGGCGGTGGATCGGCCAGAGGATGATCCACAGGATAAAGAACAATACTATGCTAACGAGGATCACGATGGGGATAACGATCCACTTTATATAACTAGAAACGTAAACTCCTTTGACTATAACTACAACCGGAATGCTGTAGGTGGTTTCCGGGTCGCCCGATGATCTTGCCTTTACGGTTACGAGCCCTATTTCGCCTGGCGAGTAGAATTTTTCCGGCGCATTGACGGTCAGGTTGGCAATCCCTGTTTCCCCCGGAAATACAACCAAGGAGGATTGGATACTGGCATGCCACCCGCGCGGCGCATCCACGGTAAGGGAATAATGCTCATAGTAGTTGCCAAGATGGTCAACTTCAATGGGATACGTTGCCAGCCCATTGGGTTTTACGGTTTTGGGCGCTTCGCTCATTGAGAGCAGGGTGGCTGAATAGGGGCTTGCCCTTGCCAAAATGGTCGCTTCCAGATATTGGTCGTCAGTATCATACAACTCCAGCGTAAGGTTAACCCTTACCAGAATAGTGTCCTTTTTTATGGGCGGGCCGTTTATAAAAAACAATTCAAATTCCACAGGTTCATTGCCCACCAGTCTGAATATGGGCGGCATGACGATCACCCCCCATCCACCTGCGTCAGGTGTTTCAATGGAGGCTGTCGCGTAAACTTTGACATAATCATAGGGTGTTACGCTTGTTGAAAAAGTACCATTGACTGTGGCAGTGCCCAGATAGTCGACTTCCACCATAGTAGCATCAAGTTTGATATCGTGGCGGTGGGTGTACGGGTGCTCCTGGGCAGCTGCGTTTTCCACGCAGGCAAACACTACAGTTGACAGGAGAATAAGTGTTGTGATTGCCAGTGCGCTGGTTTTTCTCATGCCTACCCCGGTCGCATAAATTAAATGCGTTTGAATTTAAAACTATTGGGAAGAGCGAAGGGTTTTATTCCTTCTTTTTCTTTTTGGATATCAACATGAAACATCCTAATGCGGCAAACACGAAGAGGGCCTCGAAACCGGGCGTGCACATACCCTGGGAGCGGGTCATTATGCTGACCGCGCTTGCGTCTCCTTTGAGGCTGGAGTCAAGCGCGTGGGTTGAGGTTATATCTATCTTCATGGCCGCAAGGTCATTGTGGTGACCGAACTTGTATGGGGGCTGAACCATCACATTAACTGTGGCTTTGGTGTTTTTTCCACCCTGCTGCGTCGAGTCCAGGATAAACGGTGCAGGGGTTACGACCTGCCAGCCGGTTGGAACATTCTTGATATCGAGAAACACCTTGGTCGGCCCGTTTCCCAGATTGGTTACGGTTATCGGATAGACGGCCTGCCCGTTGGGGCTTATCTTCTGGAGCGTGGTCGCAGCAGTGACCGAAAGCAGGGAGAAGAAAGCAGGCTCTATCGGAACCTGTGCTGTATAGTCTTTATACGTTACGGTGCCCGCACCAGAGCCATCTGTCGTGATACTTATCAGAATCTTGCCCTGAACTGTTGCAGGGGCCAGCGTGGTTGCGATTACAGATAGATATCCCTGCTTTGCGGCGTCATCCTGACCTGCCCAAAAGAACTGCGTCGGGCTTATAGAAACTGTCAGCCAGCTGACGTCCGGGGTGGCCGTTACGGTTGCGACAACGGTGCCTGCTTCGGAGCCGGCCGCCAGTTGCTCCCGGGTTATTTTAACCTCGAACGGTATTACCATCATCTCCTGCTGGGGTTTGATGGGTCTTCCGGGGTTCGTGTAAATAAACTCGGGCTGGACCGCGTTTTGCGCTCCCACCCCCGGCGCTATCGCCAAAAATATGGCTACGATCATCAAAAGAGCGACTGCTCCTGCCTTTAGGGTTCTCATTTTCCCATCCATCATTTTCACCTCAACACCTATTATTTTACCTATCATGTTATATTAGTTTGTAAGAGTTCTACAACCGGTAAGATTTTTAGCGTATTTATATCTTTCCATTTGTTTTTCTCCATTATCAAGAGATTGAATTTCATTGTCAGTATTTAATCTTTGAGCGCCAAATCGCCGTTGCGGGGCAAAAAAGCGGTAGTGTCGCCGCCCGCGCAGGGCATTTCTTATTCTTCCCCTTCCTCTGATGCCCGACTGACCTTTTCCGGGAAATGCCCCAGTATAATTATGTCGCCTATGGCGGAGACCCACCTGTATGGAACCGCCACCTTGGCTGAGCCTTCCACTATCGTGGGGTTGGTGTTTGACAACAGCAGGCTGTCAAGCCTCGTTTTCTCCACATCTAGTATGACGCTGTTCACCTGGCCGACGTACATTCCGCGGCTGGTGTATACCGGCAAATTTATGAAAGAAGTTACTTCTTCGACCATATCCATCATTCCTTGTTCTCTCCAAATAGCCTATCCTGTATTAAAACTTTGGTTGCCGACACAGATATGGCGATTCGCAAAATTCATCTTCGCAGGTGCGCGCTTACAAGAGGGCCCCCTATTTTGATATATGCTGTTTTGATATTTTTGCTGCCCGCTCGCACAATGCCATAGGCCATAACCTCGCACCTTGCGCCACATCTTGCGCCATATTTTTATTCCTCCTTACGGATGCGGATAAGCATGCTCATGCGCGAACGGCAGACGGGATACGAAGCGGTCATATCCGAACTCGAAGATGCGAGAAAGAGGGATTATGCGTTTTCCGGCGGCAGCATACTCGGTTCCATGTGCACGCAGCCGCATCCTGTCGCCGTCGAGGCCTACAACCGCTTCATGGAGACCAATCTCGGCGATCCGCTCCTCTTTCCCGGCGCACGCTCGCTTGAGGAAAAGACGCTGGGTATGATATGCGGCATGCTGAACGCCCCCGCCGGCGCAGGAGGGCAGTTTGTCAGCGGCGGCACCGAATCCAACATCATGGCGATGGCGCTCGCAAGCAGGTTAACAGGGCGCGACGAGATAATAATACCGGCAAGCGCGCACTTTTCGTTCGAGAAGGCGGCCTCGCTGATGCGCCTGAAGGCGGTATCCGCGCCGACCACGGACGGTTTTCTTGCCGACGTCTCCGCAGTCCGGGAGCTCGCAAACGAGAGGACCGCCTGCATAGTTGGCGTTGCGGGCACGACAGAGCTTGGGATGATAGACCCGATAGCCGGGCTTGCGAAGGTGGCTGGCGACAACGGCTGCATGATGCACGTCGATGCCGCGTTTGGCGGTTTCGTGATACCGTTCATGAAACAGATGGGCTACGAAATGCCGGATTTCGATTTTTCCGTCCCCGGCGTAACGTCGGTCTCGATCGACCCGCACAAGATGGGTTGTTCGACGATACCTGCGGGAGTGATTGCCGTGGGGGAGGGGGGCAACCTCTGCTCGATAGGGGTGGACACGCCGTACGTCAGCACGAAAACGCAGCCCGGCCTTCTCTCGACCCGGCCCGGAGCCGCGGCCGCCGCCACCTATGCGGTGATGAGGCATCTTGGAAACGCGGGCTACAGGCAGATAGTGGAAGGGTGCCTGTCGAACACCCGCTACCTGTGCGAACGTTTGTCGGAAGAGGGTTTCAGCCTGCCGTGCGAACCGCAGATGAACGTGGTGGGCATACGCTTCAAGAAACCCCGCGTGGTGAAGGACGCGCTAGCAGAAAGAAAATTTTTCGTGGCCCCCCTCGACAGGGTGGGCTGCATAAGGGTCGTCTGCATGCCTCACGTGAAAAGAGAACACCTCGATTCGTTCATCCCGGTTCTAAAGACGGTCGCGCGCGGACTGGGCGAGATATGACGTTGGTTGCGGGCGGTTTTGCGAGAGTTCTGCAGTCAGGACGTCGGGAGCAGCAGCGCGAAGATGAGCCAGCCGACAAGCACCATAACGACCGAATGCTTGAGTCCCGCCGAGAACCGTGAATTTCCCATCAACCCGCCCACGAAACCTGCGCCGAACCCCTGCACAAGAGTCGCCGACAGGTACATCATGCGGTAGTCCTGCAGGCCGTACTTGCCCGCGCCGCCGCCAAATCCGGCGGGAGCGCCGGCCATGCCCCCCATCGCTTCGCTCGCCCTAACCATTTCGGGTACGAAGGAGTAGAACATTATCGCTATGACCGCGACGAACACGAAAAACGCTACGTAGATTATCATGACGTAGATGTTCATGTTCAGCCTGCGTTTTGACTCGAGCATCTTCATCTCGCGGGCATCCTTTGCCGCTGCGTTAAGCACGTCGTCGACGCGCCCGCCGCTTCGAGTCGCCTCGTTTATCAGCACCACGGAACGTTCTATCGTCGGCGTCTTGGCATCCTGCGCGAAAAGCTCAAGCGACTTATTGAACGCCACGTCCCACGACATCTGGTCGGACATCTTCTTTATGTGTCTGGTCAGTTCGCCGTATTCTCCCTTTGCCGCCCGCTCGACAGCCTGCGGCAGCGTCATGCCGGCCTGCCTTGAGGATGCCATGTCGCGCAGGAAGTCCGGGAACCGCTCTTCGAGGTGGCGTATCCTGCGCTGCCTCATATGGTCGTATATGCCATATGGCGCGCACCCGAGTATCACCGCCCACGCGACAAAGTCGACCCATTGCGTACTGTCGAGAGGTATTCCGATAAATGAGCCAAGGTGCCCCATGCCGACGAGCAGTGCAACTATGGCAAGTGAAGCCCCCAAGGCCCCGGAAACGCCGATTATCGCAAGTCTCTTGATGTCCTCCTTGGAGCGCCGGACCTTGTATAACTCATCGCCGTCGCGCTCTTTTTTCTTCTTCGACGACAGGAACATGACAAGAAAACTTATGGCGGCGACAAGCACTATGACGCCGATTATCGCCACCATAACCGCTTCGGTTGGTATCCGCTCTAGATTTCCAAGCACCTTTGAACCGACGGCTATCAACACCGAGAACAACAGCAGGAGGACTATGAAAACCACGATTGTCGAAACCATGACCGAGAAATCGACGGGTCTAAAGCGCCGGGTCCTGTAGTATTTTATATCCTCGAGAAGTATGTTTATTATCGTCGGCATCTTGTTGTGGAATATCAGCACCATTATCTGCGAGACGAGCGCGGCATGGAGCAGGAACAGGGCATCGAACGGTTGCCACGTTATGCCTGCAAAAGAAGCGATGACCCCCCTTTCGACGAGGAGCCCCAGCGCTATGAATGCCGCGGAGAGGAGGGTGAAGAAACCTATCGCAACCCAGGAGGGTTTCGTCGGCTTTTCTTTATGTATGGAGAACGTCTTCGAAAGCAGGAACGTAAGTGCCTGTACGAGGATCATCGCGCCCATGAGGACGACGAGCATGGCGCGGGCGAACGTCTCGGTCACGGTCACCCTGACCACCTGGTATCGTATCATCAGGCCGAACAACTCGAGCATTATGCTGAACAGGAGGATTACCGTCAGCAGAATCGACGATGCGCGCAACTGGAGTTCCCTTGTCGGCCTCACGTATATCAGTTCGGAAGGTTCCGTCTTGGGAGCGCCGAGCTTGATTTGGGGGATGCGGGAGCCGTAGAAACTGACGCACAGCAGCATCAGTATGCCAAAAGAGAGTAGCATCGCGCCGAAGAAGAACATCCCCTCGGTTTCGCCGACGAGCAGGAGGGTTCCCGAAAGCGCTATCGTGAAAGAGGTGAGCAGAAGGGCCATGAACGCCCCCGCCTGCGCGCGGCTTGCGGTTTTCACCAGCGGTTCCTTTGGAATCTGTTCGCCGTCCACGATTCACACCTCCGGGCTTATCCATTTTATCGCAAGCGCGAACACGCCGTGGGATACGGGCAGCATTATGAATATTATCAGGTAAGCGAGCGTGAAGGGCGACCCGCCGCCGGAAAGAAGGGGAAGAACGGAAACCATTATCAGCAGGAATATCGGAGCCGCAACCGCGACAGTCACGAAGCTCTCCGCAAGTATGCCCAGCGTTTCGAGGAAGGATTCCTGCGCCTGCCTGTTGTCGAGCATGAACTGTTCGGATTTGGCCATGAAATAGTCCTTGAGGTCGCCGCCGGAGCTTATCGTCGTCGCGGCCCCCTGCAGGAAGTCCTGGAACTTTATCGAGGGAGTCCTCGTTATGGCCGTGTTTATTGTCGTCAGGATGTCTTTTCCGAGTATCGCCATGTCGCGGTGTATCCATGCCGATTCTTCCGCAACCTGTCCGTAGGTCTTCTGCCGCGAGAGGGTGTCGAATATGACGTCCGGGTTCGTTCCCGCTGCAGCCATCGCGGAAATGTAGTTAAGGGCGTAAGGTAGTTTGGCGTCTATGTCCTTTGCCCGGCCCCTTGCCTTCATGTCGGGCTTGATCTTCATGAATGCGTGGGTTGCCGCAGCGACGAAAAACGGCATCATTACAAGAAGGATCCACGTCATGGACCCGACCTGAAAACGGCCGGTCATAAAAAAGGCGGCTATAATCACCGCGAGCAGGAAACTGATGGCGAACGAAATCACGGAGGACATCAGCGCGTAACTCAGGTAGACCTCGGGAATTACGTTTATCCTCGACTTTTGAAGCGAGATGCCGAGCCGGTCGTTCTTATTTGCCGACTTGCGGACGAACCTTCCGAAAAAACGGTATGATATTCTTTGATAAGGGGTAAGCGCCATCAGACCCCCCCCTGATTCAATTTATTATCAAGAGATTTCGCGATGGGGGTGTTGTTCCTTGCCATGGCCATCACCGTTTGCGGGTCGCGGTAGTAGCCGTTTATTATTTTTGCCACGTCTTTGTAATAGGAAACCTTCATCCTGCGCATCCATTCGAGCACTTCGGTCCGGTCGTCCAACTCCTGTTTTACCTGTTCGGTACTCATGCTCTTGAGCTGGCCTATCCTATCCATGACGTAGCTCTTGCCGTAGTAGGTGAAGGTATCGGTCTGCGGGTCCCAGCGAAATACCGTGTTCGTGAGCAGTTCCTGCGTTCTGGGCTCTATGCCCACTATTTCCACTAGCTCCTTTATCCTCCGAACCATCCTGTCGCCCTTTTTTACCTGCACCTGTATGACGACGGTGTCGAGGGTTTCGAGCATTATCCTCGGTATGTTTATCGGCGAGTTCTCAAGACGGTAAACGACCGATTCCACGGAGTCTGCATGGAGCGTCGAGTAGGTCGCGTGGCCTGTCGCCATCGCCTGGAAAAGGGTAAACGCCTCCTTTCCCCTGACCTCGCCCACTATTAGGTATTCCGGCCTCTGCCTCAGCGCGGCTTCGAGGAGCTTGTACATGTCTATCTCGCCCGCGACCCTGCCCGATGCGCCTCTTTCGCTTCCCGCAAAGCCGGAGCGCGTGACGCCCGCAATCCAGTTCTCGTGCGGCAGGTTGAGCTCGCGGGTGTCCTCTATCGAGACTATCTTCTTTTGCGGCGGTATGAATAGGCTGACCGCATTGAGGGTCGTCGTCTTTCCGCTTGCCGTTCCGCCGGCATAGAGGATTGATGCGCCGTTCTCCATGGCCAGCCAGAAATATGCCGATATATGGGATGAGAACGTGCCGAAATCCACGAGCATGGGCGGCGTTATCGGATCCGCCCTGAACTTGCGTATCGTAAATGACGATCCCCTGGTCGTTACTTCTCTTGCAAGCGTGGTCTGCAAACGCGAGTTGTCGGGAAGAGTGGCGTCGAGGAGCGGGTCGGCAACCGAGAGGTGCTTGCCGCATTTCTGCGCGAGTTTTATCACGAACGAGTCGAGTTCCATATCGTCGTCGAAGATCACGTTCGTTCTTATGGATTCGTGCTGCCTGTGGAAAAGGTAGATGTGAAGGCCGGGCCCGTCGCAGGAGATGTCCTCTATATTCGGGTCTTTCATCAGGACGTCTATCTTGCCGTATCCCATGAAATCCCGTATTATATAATAAATCAGTTTCTGCCTTGCGACGCCGCGCACCCTTATCGAGTGGTCGTATATCACCCGGTCGACTTCTTCCGTGAGTTGCCTCTCCTGCTCGGCGAGGTCCTTCTCCTCGAGCCTTCTGCTCAGCGTCTTGATGAGCGTGTCCTCTATGAATTCAAGAAGAGTCTTCTCGTCCTGCGTCAACTCCGGCTCTATTGTTTCATAGAGGTGTTCGTTTGTCAGGGTGTCGAAGAGTATTCGTATATATGAATATCCCTCCCTTGCGGTCTGGAGGTCTACGACCCGGTAGTTTTCGCCAGGATCCTTTATTTCGACTACTTTCCGTTCGCCGGGTCCTGCGGCAGCGCCCGGACGCGTCCCTTCCGCAACCCTTCGAAACCCGGCCGTTTTACCCGGGGTGGCGGCAATCGGTCCGGCACGGGGCTCAACCGGTTTTGCGCCCTCAATCGGCCTTGCGGGGGTAATCGGCGGTTTTGCAGGTAAATCCGCGTGTATCTTTCCTTCTTTGACCAGTTTTACGAGCACATCCCTTGGGGGTATCTTAGCTATGCCCGGAGCTTCCCCGGCCTTTACGGATTCTGCTCCATGCGGAAACGTTTTAGACATTCCGACAACGACCTGCTGGCGGACGGGGGGCTTCTCGAAAAGGTCCATGAGCTTTTCGATTTCATCTTCTTCCGGTGCGGGCATAGCACTATCCGCGGTCACTACGCCCGCGGCCCGCCCCGGCTTAGCCCCTGCACCGGTCACCGGTTTTTGTTCTTCGGGTAACTTTTCCGAAGTAACTAACTGCATTTTCTCTTCTTCAACATCCTCTTCTTTATGGGGTAAGGGCAAATCCGTTTTTGCAGCAGGTATTATTTTTTCCTCACGCGGCCATTCGTCTTTTTTTTCGCCGGTTTTTATCGTTTCCATTGTCCCTATGGCTATTTTTTCTTTTACCGTTGTTTCTTCTATTTTCCGAATCCGCCCGGTTTTGCTTTCCTTATCCCCTATCAGGGAGTTTTTGGCAACCCCGCCGCGGATCATCTCAATGGAATCATCTTTGCTCTTGGCCAAATCGCCTGTCTTCGCAGCAGCCGCTTTTTTCTTGTCGCCCGCCGTTTTCATTGTCGTTTTGGGTTTTACGGGGGCCGTTTTTTTCTTTTTCCCCGCCGGAGCGGCGTTTTCTTTCTTGGAGCGACCGGTTCCCTTTTTAACAGGCTCGGGGGCCTCTTTTGCAGTAGCAACTTCTTTCTCTGCGGCCGCTTTCGCAACCGGGATCTCATCCGCGGCGGCTTTGGCGTCGGCGCCGACCAGCTCGCCATCCTCTTTCAACTTCTTGAGTTGCTCCTTCAAGCCCATCTATGCTTCCTCCGGAAAACGGATTCGTTTTCGTAATCTTCGACATAGGCATGCCATGTGTCGATGATCTATTAGTTTTATATGTTTTACAGTCCGCGGTTTTTATATCTTGCGATACGGCCGTTTTGACATCGCAGCATTGCAGTGTAAACCCGACACCATATTTTTGTGTGGGCGCGAATCGTGCGTTTCGACTATGGCCGTTTAGGCTTTTTCGTTTCGACAGATACGCACACGGTTCTGAGCGTGACCGTCTTTTCGGTATTCAGCGCATCGCAGGTCGCCTTGATCCCGATTATCGCCGTGTCGCCCGGTTTCGCGTCCGCAGGCGTGACCACCGTAATGCCGACCGAGGTTTTTTCGCGTCCGTGTAGGGTCAGCGACGGCGTATCAAGAAACGCACTCCATCCCTTCGGCTGCTCCACCACATCGAATTTTATCACGTTCTGCTCGCGCGCCTTGTTGTAGATAGAAAGGATGTAACGCGCGCTTCCCGTGGTGTCGAGACGCACCTTACAAGTCGATGAGACAGCAGAGAAAACCATTCCGGTTGTTAGACTCCAGTATGCGATTAGCCCGATTAGGCCTATGGAAACCAATGCTATAAGACCCCATAGCGCCACGTTTTCTAATATGGTTCCGACGTTCGAAACGACGCTCATCTCCGGAGTGGTGCCGGAAGCGCCGCCCGCGATCTCCGCATTCTCCGATGTTGCCGTGACCGTGAACACTGCGCGTTCATCGTCGTCGGCGCCAATCGGACACGAGACTGTTACAGTCACGAGCTTCTCCTCGCCGGCATTTATCGCAAGCGAGGTTTTGTCGATAGATATACCCCAGCCTTCGGGCTTGCTTATCTCGTTTAACGTTATCGCCATCGTGTCCGGAAGGCCTATGCCCCCGATGCCGGCGGCCGTATTTTTGACGTTTATCTTGAAGGTCACGCTGTAACCGGGTGCAACCTGTTGCACCGTCGGATCCAGCAATTCCAGTTCGACGCCATATAATTGTGTCTGTGCCGATGCAGTCATCGCGGAGGCGATGGACACGCAGACGAGCAGAACGGCTGTCAATGCGAGTTTGTTCTTTACCATGGTCATCACCTTATCCTCCCGGTGGAGAATGAACCTACCAATTCAACGCCCTTGCTGCTGTTCTTGTATTCCACCCAGTCGCGGGTCACGACCTCGCCCATCCCCTGCACGTGAAGGTAGGTTTTGAGGTCCTTTTCGTTCTCTTTAAGCTCTATGACCCCGTCCGTCAGGTGCTTGAACATCTGAACCTCCATCTCCTCGTGCATGCCTTCCTCAAGCGTATGCAGGGTCGTGGCCCCGAGCCTTTTGCATTTTCCTGAGAGTATCTGTATGAATCTAAAAGTGGTCACCGGGTTAGTATAGGTGACTAGCGTGGAAATGGAGTTGAACGCTATGCAGTGCCGCTCGTATTTTCCCTTCAGCTTATCCTGGACCTTGTTCATGGCGAGCGCCATCGCGTTCAGATTTACCGGGCTGTCCACGTATTCGGCGTTGTTGATGCGTTGCTCGGAACCTATCGATACAGAATATACGTCTATGTAATGGACGAGGCCGTCGTCATCGTATTTCTGGAAACCCGGGTCGATGCGGGCAAGATCCGCCTTTATGTCCGATGCGGTCTTGTCCGTCGAAACGATTATTCCCGGAACCCCCTCGGCAAGCCCCTGGAGTATGAACTGGAGAATCATCTCCGCCTTTCCAGTGAAGGGGGCGCCGTAAATCAATATGTTCGAGTTATCCGGAAAGCCGCCGCGCAGGAGTTCGTCCAGCCGCGGAACGCCGCTTTTCACACTCATCGTGAGGCCACCTCTTGCTGTTTATCGGTCGATTTGCCTTCTGCGCATGCCGTTTCGTCAGCCGTTTCGGGAAAGCCGGGTGCAGAGAGTACCATCTTTATAAGTATTTCAATTACCCTATTTGTAGATTTCTTATCAATCGCACTGCACGCGACCACCGGCACCGCCTCGCCAAGGCCGAGCGCATCCGCCACATCTTCGGCCTTCATCGCGCCTTTGGAATCCTGCTTGTTCGCGGCGACCACGATCGGGGAACCGGCAGAGCGGACCATTTTTATCATCTGTTTTGCGCGTTCGAAGGTTTCGGGCATCGTGCTGTCGACCACTATGATGGCGCCAAGAGCGCTGCCTGCGATACGCACCAGCAGCGGGTCGAAGCGAGGCTGGCCCGGCGTTCCGAAAAGCTCTGCGCTCATGCCCGCCCCTTCGTAATGCCCGTGGTCGAGAGCTATCGTCGTTCCGAACCTGTCGACAGAAACGCTTTTCGAAGAAGCCGTCCGCACGAATGTGCTTTTTCCCGCTTCGTAAGGCCCGGAAACGAGCAGCTTCGGAATGTAGGGTATGACGCCACCGGGTTTTGCCACCCGATAAGTCATACCGCCGTCCTTTTTCTTCTTAAGCCATCCAGCCTTCTGTATCTTAAGGTAATGCCCGAGAGCAAGCCGTATTTCGGAGCTTCGCAAGAGTATCAGGCAATCCGCCTGCGTTATCCTGCGGCTTACCTCCGGCGAATACCCCCATTCGACGTAAAGCGCGGATGTGATGGCGGCCTTTTTCATTATTCTGGATAGTTGGTAATATTTGCCTACGAACGCCTCCTCGCCCACGCTGTCTAACATGGTGTTCATCGAGGCGATGAAAAGGGCGGGCTTTTTTTCCTTGTCGACGGCCTCCTCCAGCATCGAGAGCACTTCCATGAAGTCGGATGGATTTTTTACAGTGTATTCCGCCGACTTGCCAAAACCCATCAGCGATGAGTAGGCGTCTATGAAGACGAGGTTATTCTGATAGCCGCCGACGTCGAATCCGTAATCTTTCATATCCGAGATAAGAGACGACGGGCTTTTTACGTTCGAATAGACTATGCAGGTCCTGCCGCGGCCGAGCTGCTCGTATATCATGTGCAGCAAAAACACGTCCGACTCGAGCCCGACTGCGGACGAATAGGCGAGGATGGAATTCTCCGGCACGCCTCCGCCGAGCAGTTCGTCGAGTTTCGCGATGCCTGTCCCGAAAAGAGGCATTCCTACTCCTCCAGAACCGCCCGTATCTTCTTTTCCGTCTTTGTGATATGGGTTAGTATCTTATCGGTATCGACATCCCCGGACGCAAGCGCCACGAGCAGCATCTCCGGCCCTGCGCCGACAGCCACGAGAAGAACATCCTTTGCCCGGACTATCACCGAATCGGGCGCAAACCCGCCCATGTCCGAAAAAGTCGTTTCGGCCGCGCCCATCATGGTCGCGCTCATGGCGGAGAATATCTCGGGGTTAATGCTTTTGGGCAGCGCGGACGAAACGACAAGGCCGTCGCGCGATATGACTGCGCCGCCTTCCACGCCGTTCGTTCCAAGCATCCCCTTAAGGATATCTTCCATCTGTTCCCGTTTTGTCGGCAATCTATCTACCTCCAAGCAGTTCGTTCCTCTGTGTGTTTTTCGTTCTCCGTATTATCCTTTCATTCCTTTCGTCCCCGAACCGCGTCATCTTTCCACCTCCGGCGCCCTTTCGCCGGATAGTCCGATTATGCCGTATTTCTTCCTGATGAATCTTGGCGGGTAATATGCCCAGAACACGAATAACGCCGAAAGAACCTGCACCGTGTTTATTATCATATAATCCGGGCCTACCGGACCATAGGGATAGTTTATCAGGAAGCGCACCAGAGACATGCCGTTGAACAGAATCAGCGACAGCCCGAGCATTACCCGGCGATATTTTTCGGAAGGCACTTTTGTATGCCTGGCAAGCGACGCTATGGCTATGGATACGAAGAATACCGGAATTATATACGCGAAGAAATAGATGATGTTGGGTATCGGGTTCCTGTTCTCCCAGACCGTCATCCAGTCGGTGCGCACCACCACGTCCGCACCGGTGTAGAGGAAGGTGAAGACGCCTGCCGCGCCGATTGCGATATAGAACGCCGTCACAGCCATCGTCAACTTTCTTTTGCCTGTAAAAAGGAAGACCGCCCAGTAAATCAGGCATATCACTGCAGGGGTCAAAAGCGAGCCGAGAAGCAGATAAAGGACGTATGAGACAGGCTCAAACCGGATGTGGTCGATAAATTCGAGGATTAATATGAGGGAAAATAATATGCTGGTTATCCCTATCAGGTCCCAGAAGAGCCCGAAGGCAACCGTGGCCCACTTGTTCTCGGATGTAGCCGGGCGCCGCCTGAGCCGTCTGCCCATGTATATATAAAGTCCTGCCGAGAACGCTATCAGCGCCGCCGTGATTAACAATCCGTATCTCATCATATCAACTCCCTCATTCCTTCCGCAATCTCCATTCTACAATCCACATTCCGCCATCATATCAGTTCCCTTGCCCTTTCCTTAAGTGTAGATTTGACAGGCATAATAATTTCGCCCTTTTTTTCCCATTTCTTCCTTTCGTCCCCGAACCGCGTCATCTTTCCGCCTCCGGCGCTACCTCCGGCGCCTCCGCCTTGCCGCTGCAGTGCGCGACAACTATTTTTTCCAGCCCTTTTGGAGGGAAATACGCCAGATATGCAACCAGTGCGCTTATCATGATGAGCACCCGCACCACGAGCATTGCCGCCCCGGATACGGCGAAGGCGTCTACGGTGTTTACCGTGAAGAAGATGAGGCATGACAGCCCCACCCCAACAAGCCGGTACCTTACCTGCGCATCGTCGCATTTCCTGCCTACCCCGAAGAGTATGACTGACGAAACAAGCCCGGCGAGCAGGTAGACAATAAGGATGAGCACCCTTGTCACCGGACTGTTGACCGCGTAATCCGAGCCCCATTCGCTCATTGGCAGAGCAGTGATTCCCCCGGCATAAAGGAAAAACAGCCCTACCGAAGCGAGGAATGCCACGGAAACGGAGATCCAGATGGAAAGCCGTTTGGCGCCGGAAAGAAGATAGACCGCCAGATACACGAGCGGCGCTGCGGAATAGGCAAAGAACGGCGCAAGTATCAGAAACAGCGCCTTGTCGATGTCGAAGCGCCCCGCATATGCGAAGAACTGGCGCGTGCCGACAAGCGAGAGATAGACGCCGCTCAACAGGAAAAACAGCGCGATTACCGGGACTTCTTTCTTTTCCCTTTTTTCAAGATAGACCTTTACTGCAACGAAAAGGAACAGCGTCGCGCCTATGATGACCATCGCGCCGTTTATCAGTGTCCCTTCATACGCCAATTTCATTCCTCCGCTTGGATGGGAGATACGCAAACGTAGCCGACCGGCGCCCCTGCCGCTACGTAGGGATAGCGGACCCCCGCAAACAGGGCGGCAATGGAGTTAATCAATATCCCCATATATTCCATTTCAATGCACTTCTTTCATTCGGATTGTTTCTGTTTTTATTTCAATGCACGCATATTTCATCAGGGGTATTCTGGTTTATATCAGTTCCCTCGCCCTTTTCATCAGCGCCGAACGGACGATTTTTCCTTCGGGAATTTTTCCTTCAGGCGCCTGTTTGTTTTCCTTGCGCTTTCCGAACAGTCCCATTCACTCGCCCCCGCCGGTCGCCCGTCCCTTCTCCCGGACAGCCTGCACCTCATTCTCATCCGCAAGCCCGGTTATGTTGTATTTTCTCCTGACGAACGTTGGCGGATTGTATGCGAAGTATATCATCATCCCCGCGAAGAGCGCTATCAGCTCCTTGATTATCAGCCATGCGCCGGAGCCTCCGGCGCTCCCTGCGAAGTAGACCAGCAGGCTTGAGCCGAACCAGAGGAAGAGCGATGTCGAGATGAGAAAGACACGGTAGCGCTGAGTCGGCTGCCCCTTCAGCTTGAAGAAAAGCGCGTATAGCGCGATGCAGACCCCGAGCTGCGGCACTATGATGCCGAGGACAAGAACAGTTATCATCCAGATTGGCATCTCAATCTCATAATCTATGCTCCCCGGCGCAAGGTCGCCACCTGCTTCTGTAACAACAACCGGATGGCTTGCGACTATGAATGCCAGGATCATTATCAGAAGCGCAAGGAAGAAGACGCCGAACGGTATCGTGGTCTTTTCCTTTCCCGTGAATATGACGAGCGTGTAGTAGAGAAGGAAGAAGAGGCCTGCGAATACGAGCACCGTGTTAAGATATAACAGGAACATGTGCAGCCCGTAGTATTCGTAATCCACCATTATTTTTTCCAGAACCGTTTTTGCTGTGCTGAAGCCTATTATCAGCCACCACATCGCAAAGAAAAATATCGGGCGTGAAAATTCCTTTTTCGCCTTTCTCTTCAGCAGCATGCCGCCTATCATGAAGAAGGCGAGCATCGTGGCGGTCTGTATCACGGTTATCAATGTGTCGCTTGTCATTATATCATCTCCCTTGCTCTTTCTGCAAGCGTCGTCATCGGTTTTTTAGATGGGACACCACCTAATTTTCTTTTCCTGCCCTTTCGCTTTTCAAATATTCCCATATCAGCAGCCTCCGCCGATCGGCTATTCCTCCGCCTGAACAGCCTGCACAGTATTCTCGTCCGCAAGCCCGATTATGTTGTGCTTTTTCTTTATGAATGCCGGCGGGTTGTATGCGAAGTATATCAGCATCCCCGCAAAGAGCGATATCAACTCCTTGATTATCAGCCATGCGTCGGAGCCTCTGGCGCTCTCCGCGAAGGAAACCAACAGGCCTGAGCCGAACCAGAGGAAAAGCGATGTCGAGATGAGGAAGACCCGATAACGCTGCGTCGGCTGTCCTTTTAGTTTGAAAAACAGGACGTAGAGCGCCACGCAGACCCCTATCTGCGGGAGCAACATGCCGAGGAGGAGGAGGGTCGTCACCCAGTTTGGTATCTCGCAATCTATGGTTCCGGGTGCAAGGTCGCCTCCGGCCTCTGTGATTACGACAGGGCCGCTTGCTGCTACGAATGCGAGCAGTAACACCAGCAGGGCAAGGAAGAAAACACCGAATGGTATCGTAATCTTCTCATTTCCAGTAAAAAGAACCAGCGTGTAGTAGAGAAGGAAGAAGAAGCCTGCGAAGACCAGCACCGCGTTCAGGTAGAACAAACCGATATGAAGCCCGTAGTATTCATATTCTACCAATATGCTGTCCAGGATGGTTTTTCCCTTTGTTATCCCTACTATCACCCACCATAACGCAAAAAAAATGGTCGGACGGGCGTATCTGCTCTTCGCCTTTCTTTTCAGCAGCATGCCGCCTATGACGAAGAAGAGGGCCGCCGTGAGGACCTGTATCCCCGTTATCAAGGTGTTGCTTGTCATTATATCAGGTCCTTTGCCCTTTGGGTCGCGGTCTTTCTAGATGCCCCGCTCGTTATGCCTTCGACGTTCTGGAACGGGTTTTCTATCTCGATGCCGGTCTTCGTGGTAATATACTCGTGCAGCTTGCGGTCGTGGTCGCCGCCGCGGAATTTGAGTATGATGAACGCCTTCTTCAGTTCGGCTTCCATCTCCACGTAGCGCAGTATTATTACGTTATCCACGAGGAATTCGAAGCCGAAGTCGGATATCCTCATGACGGGGCCTATTATCTCGGGTATCTCGTGGGTGACGAGCGTCGTGACCTCCTTTAGCTTGAGGTGGTTCATGAACCCCGCGATGGTCCCCCTTAGCTCGGATTGCGAAAGCCCGAGGAACTCAAAATGGGCAAGCGAGTCTATGACGATCCTCTTCGCCTTTATCTCCTTTATCGCCTCGTCGAGCAGGGTGTTGCCCTTTTCGTCTTCCGCGATCAGAACCTCCGGCGTGGTGCATATGAGCCTGAACTTGTTCGACTTCTCCCATTCCTTGAGGTCCCAGCCTTTCGCAAGCGCGTCCCTGTACATCTGCTGCGGCAGGTACTCGAACGTCACGAAAACCCCCGGCTCGTCATCCATCACGCCGGAAGCGAGAAACTGTATGGCTAGGGTCGTCTTCCCGGTACCGGGGCTTCCCGCAATCAACGTGCTGTCACCGCGGAAATAACCGCCGCCGAGCATTTTGTCAAGCGCGACCAGACCGCTTTCCACCCTATCTTCGTTCATCTCTGGGCCCCCTTGGCATTGACAGCGCATCCAAGCTTCTTGTTGATCTCTTCCTCTATGAACGCCTCTATCTCCTGCTCCTGCGTCTTGTCGTAGGTGAGGACTATCTTGTCGCCGATCTTGCGCTCCTTCAGGATGCCGATGTTTATGTGGTCGGCTATCTCGTGCTTTACCACGTCCACGGTTTTTCCGAGCCTCTTGGCAAGCCCTTCTACGGTGTCTATCACACCGGGGTTGTTGTGGAAGAACACCAGTATCTCGATTTTTAAATCTGAATCTGTCCAGACCTCAACGAGTTTCTTTAATCCCAGTTTGCTTTTCTCATCAGCCAATTCGATTCCTCCTATTTGGTAAACACAGTTACATGGTAACCGTCCTTTTCCTCCTCGGTTATGGATGGCGAGCATTCCGCAATCGCCCTAAAGCCGCCTTCCACGAGCCCCTTGCATATGGTGGTGGAGGACGTCTTCGCCACGCTGAAATCCTCCGTCTTTATCCTGCATTCGATGGTGTGGTTCTCCCGCACCGTCTTGAAATCGAATGGCGAGAGAAGCAGCTCCTTTACGTTCTCAAGGTAGTCGCTCATCTTGGTGAATTTGCCCTTGTTCGCAAGCTCGGTTCCGTATTTGACGGCCCCGTAGTGGATTATGGCGGAAATCGCCTTTACGCCAAGCACCTCTTCCATTCCCGATATTATGCCGTTGACAAGTCCGGCAAACTTCTCACGCGATACGTTTTCATCCATGATATGACCTCTTTTCAATCAGCCGCCAAAAAGGGCTTACGAATATGTTTATTCTAAAGAATACTATATAATTGTTTTCTTATGAGAGTTTTCTTTAACCAGATTTTATTCCGGGGCTGTTTTTGGGGCAAGGATAATTTAATGGAATGCGATATGGCAACCATGCCCGAACTGCTTGAAAAATCGCTCGGGGAGTGCCCTGTCGTCGACAAGAACGGCTATTCGTACTTCGTCCATCCGCTCACCGACGGGATACCGCTGGTAAAGCCCGAACTGCTCTCCGAGGTGGTCGACAGGATAGCCGCCGTATCAAGGATGGACTGCGATATCATCGTGACCGCCGAGGCCATGGGAATACCGCTTGCGACAGCGCTCTCCGTAAAGACCGGCATACCCTTCAACGTGATAAGAAAACGCGCCTACGGTCTTGAAGGCGAGGTGGCAATCGGGCAGTCGACCGGATATTCCTCTTCGAGATTATACATAAACGGCATAAAACGCGGCGACCGGGTAATGATAGTGGACGACGTGCTCTCGACCGGCGGCACCCTGCGCCCGTGCCTTGTCGCACTGCGCGAGATGGGCGTTGAGGTCACGGAGGTCGTCGTCGTGGTCAACAAGGGAGACGCCGATGCCGCGATAAGCGAGGAGTTCGGCGTGCCCGTGCGCTCGCTCGTGCGGGTGAGGATGGAAGGCGGAAAAGTAGTGGTCGGATAGGGGGAAGATGGGTTGGAGCTTCACGGTTACGACATGGGCATAGAAAGCGCAGTCGCGCGGATAAGGGATGCGGGCATCTCCAGCATAGGGTTGCAGTTCCCAGACGGCCTGCGGGACCACGCAGCCGAATTTGCCGAGATATTCGAAAGGGAGACCGGCGCCGGGGTCGTCATCTCCGCGTCGCCATGCTACGGCGCATGCGATCTTGCAGATTCGGAAATGAAAGATGCGGGCGCCGAGGCGCTGGTCCATTTCGGCCACGCAGAGATACCCGAACTCGAATCAACATACGAGCTCCCTGTTTTCTTCGTCGAGGCCGTCTCGACCTGCGACGTCATTCCTGCAGTAAGGAACGCCCTTGCGTTTCTCGATGGCGGCAAGCGCATAGGCGTGGTGGCGCCGATACAGCACGCCCGCAGGATAGGCGAGGTCGCGGAATTCCTTTCGCGCAACGGATTTACACCCGTAGTGGGCAAGGGTGATTGCCGCATCGCGTGCCCGGGGCAGCTTCTCGGGTGCAACATGACGGCAGGCGGGGAGATCGCAGGCGGGGTCGATGCGTTCCTTTTTGTCGGAAGCGGTAATTTTCATCCGCTCGGGCTTGCGGTCGCCACCGGAAAGAGGGTCGTGGTCGCAGACCCGCATTCGGGCGAGGCTCGGCTTGCCGAACTCGAGGAACTGCGCGATAAGGTGCTGCGGCAGAGGTTTGCGGCGATAACGGCGGCAAAGGATGCGCGTAGTTTCGGGATACTCGTTTCGACGAAACCAGGGCAGACGAGGATGGCGCTTGCACGAAGCATCCTACGCAAACTGAGATCGCTTGGAAGAAGCGCGCACATAATCGCGATGAGGCAGTTCACGCCCGATTCGCTTCTCTACTTCCGCAAGCTGGACGCATTCGTCTCTACGGCCTGCCCCCGCATAGCGATAGACGACCGCTCGCGCTACGACGTTCCCATGATAACCCCGATCGAACTCGAGATTGCGCTAGGGGAGCGCGAATGGGGGGATTACGCCTTCGACGAGATAAAAGAGGGAGATAACGCATGAGGCAAAAAGAGCTCGAGATGCTCTTGCAGAAGATTCCCCCGCACCCGAATCCGAAGGTTTCGCTCGAGCAGTACCAGACGCCGGCAGGCATTGCGGCCGAGGTGCTTTTCACTGCCTATTCGCAAGGCGACATCGAAGGAAAGCGGGTGATAGATCTAGGTTGCGGAACCGGCATATTCGCGATAGGCGCAGGCCTGCTCGGCGCAAAAGAGGTGATCGGCGTGGACGTCGATTCCGATTCGCTCGAGGTCGCACGCAGTTTCGCATCGTCGCTTGGCGTGTCCGAAAAGGTCAGTTTCGTGCAGTCCGGCGTTTCCGATTTTGCCACCGCCTCAGACACCTGCATCATGAACCCGCCGTTCGGCGCGCAAAAAGGGAGCCGCGGTGCGGACCGCCTCTTTGTCGAGAAGGCTATCGAACTTGCCGCAGTGACCTATTCGCTGCACATGGCATCCACCCTGGATTTCCTGAAAAAACTGGTCGCATCGCTTGGCGGCGAGGCCGATTTTGCGATCTTTTACGACTTTCCGATAAAGGCGCAGTTCCATTTCCACGAAAAACCGCGGCTCGACGTCCGGGTGGTCATGTTGCGCTACATGCAAAAAGCATAAAGAATGACCTGGCGATTTACGATAAGGATGGGATGCCACTGGCAATAGAATTCAGCGTGCTCGGGAGCAGCAGCGGCGGCAATTGCACCGCGGTCCGTTGCGGCGGTTCGGTGATTTTAGTCGATGCGGGGTTCACCGCAAAAGAAATCGCGGGCAGGCTTTCCGGAATCGGGATCGGCATCGACGAGGTTTCCGGCGTTCTCCTCACCCACGACCACATAGACCACGTTCGCGGGGCCGGGGTGCTATCGAGAAGGCACGGCATACCGATACATGCCGCAAGGCAAACCTTCTGCGCAGCAGAGCGCGCGCTTGGCTGTTGCGAGAAGAGCTACTTCGAGTGCGGCGGCGAATTCGAGGCCTGGCCATTCAACGTACGGACTTTCCCGCTACCGCACGACGCCGCGTCCCATTGCGGTTTCAGGCTCGAAGCGCAAAAAACCTCCTTTGGCCTTGCCACCGACATAGGATACGCCACCCCTGCGCTTATCGAAGGGCTGCGCGATTGCGATTCCATTGTCCTCGAATCCAACTATGATTTCGATATGCTCGAGAACGGGCCTTATCCCTATTTTCTAAAAAAGCGCATAGCCGGCGAGGGCGGCCACCTTTCCAACAGGGAGTGCGGGGAGGTCCTGAACGAGGTCGTCTGCAAAAGGACTAACCGGGTGGTGCTCGCCCACCTAAGTCAGAACAATAACACTGAGCCGCTCGCGCGCGCCACTGTCTCGTCGGTGGCGCACAGGGCGTTATGCGAATTCGGTTTCAAGATTCACGCGGCAAACCCGTTCGAGCCTACGCCGGTGTTCCGGGCATGACCGTCCATTACACAACCCCATAATCTGATTTTAATCCGCTTTTTTCGAAAAAATGCGGCAATGTCCTTGCGGCTAACTTTATAATGCGGTTTTCCATACCTTCGTGCATGTGTCTTGCAGTGCCGGCAAGGGTCCTTTCGATAACTGGCGACAAAGCGCTCGTCGATTACGGCGACGGAACCAGGCGTGAGGCCAACATAAGCCTTATAAAAGCCGTTTCCAAGGGCGAATACGTTATAGTGCACGCAGGTTACGCCATACAGAAGCTTTCCGTGCGTGAGGCACTCGAGACGCTCAAGCTCTTTCAGGAGATGCTCGATGCCGATGCCGGCGCGTGATGCGGTATGCACGAATTCAGCGTTGCAAGCAGCATAGTCTCGTCCGTCGCGGCCGAGGCCGCAAGGCGCGGCGCATCCAGGGTGACAGACGTATACCTCGGGCTCGGCGAACTGAATTTTCTTTGCATGGAGCAACTCGTCTACGCCATCGGCATCATCTCGGAACACACCGCCCTTGAAGGCGCAACGGTTCACATAGAGAACCGTCCTGCAAGGATAAGGTGCAACTCCTGCGGATACGAAGGCGGCGCGCAGCACGAGGAGTTCGGCGAATTTCACCAGAGCATTCCGCTTTTGTCCTGCCCGTCGTGCGGCGGCTCAACCGATATTTTGGAAGGTAGGGAGTGCGAAATAGTCAACGCCACGATGGTGATGGAAGAATGAACAAAACAACGCGCACGGACAACGCCGCTTCGGAAAGCGACGGTTTTGCGGCCGGCGACAAGGCTG
>PGXE01000018.1 GCA_002838935.1 Thermoplasmata archaeon HGW-Thermoplasmata-1
AGAAAGCGGTATCCCAAAGGTCATTTCTGGAGTCCGGGTAATTTTTATCGAACCATCGGTGATGTCGATTTGGAAACGACTTGTGATTACGTAAGGCATTAAGAAGATGTTCATCAGACAAAATTATCCGCATATTTCCAGGTTGGAAGCCCCGCCTTTTAAGGCGGGGAGGATGTCACTTAAGTATAATACTCTAAAAGTAATTAGTCGTGCTAATGAATAACAGGTTTTAATATGACATACCACAAACTAACACGCTACATCCTACCATGAGAAATGTTGTTTGTCATACCCCCTATATTTCCAGTGGAGCTGCGTTTCAAAACCCTTAAGTAAAGATAAAAACTACGTTTTTCGTGGACGAAAAAGAGGTAAAGGTGGCAGTATACACCCGTGTATCCACCGAAGATCAGGCGAAGGAGGGGTTCAGTCTCGACGCCCAGCTCGAACGTTTGCGCAGCTATTGTTCTGCAAGGGGCTGGACGATTGCGTGCGAGTACGTGGACGAGGGGCATTCGGGGAGGACCACAAAACGCCCCGCATACCAGCGCATGATGGATGAACGGGGACTTTGGGACACCGTTCTCGTCCTCAAGATGGACCGTATCCACCGCAACTCCAAGAACTTCATGATAATGATGGAACACCTCGGGCGCGACGGCAAGGAGTTCGCATCGATGACCGAATCGCTCGACACGTCCACGGCGATGGGACGATTTGTTATGGATATAATCCAGCGCATAGCGCAACTCGAATCCGAGCAGATAGGGGAACGTGTCTACATCGGCATGCAGCAGAAGGCGAAGACGACGGGCGGCGTGCTGGGATTCAACATACCGTACGGATATACCTATGCGAACGGCAGGCTCTGGACAGACGAGGTCGAAGGGAAGGTCGTGCGCCGCATATTCCGGGATTATCTTGCAGGACAAAGCATGGGCCGCATCGCCGGTGCGCTGCAAACGGATGGCGTTGCAACCAAGCAGGAAAAAAACTGGGGTCCAAAAACGATTTCGAACATACTCAAGAATCCGGTCTATTGCGGCTACCTGCGCTGGGAAGATTATCTGAATCAGGGCGACCACGAGCCGTTGATCAACGCGGATATGTTCAATAAGGTGCAACTCGAGATAATGGGGCGCATCAAGCGCGGCCGCACCGATTACAGGCCACTCCTACTGGATCCGGGCGCATAGATGTGAAAAAACGGCAAATATCTGGCCAAAAACCCTATTTTTCGTGTATTTCGGTAGACCGAAGTATATGAAACCCAGTTTGTAGGCATGAAAAAGTGCGCGCAGGATCAAAAAAACAGGCACCCTCAAGCCAAACAACGCAAAAACGCATTTTCATTCGAAAATCCCCCGGTTTTCGTGCATATTAACCATTTTAAGGGATTTTGGAAAAAGTCATATTAATGGTAAAGAGATGCCGACAAATATTTCTTTCTGTATATAACCGTGCCATGTTGTGTCACGAAACGAGGGGGAATTAATTATAATTATTTACTAATTAAGGTATTTATGATATATATTTTATTCATAAAGTAAAATGCTTAATTGCTAAAAACCGTGATATTATATAGCACGCCAATAGGCACAAGCGTGATAAATTATAGCGCGCTTTACCGTACCGGTGCGTTCGCAAAAATAATCATGGCGTGTTATATTGTAGCATGATATTGGTGGTAGCGCATTTCGGCGAATACTCGTGGTGCAGGACCGGATCCTGTAATCCAGTGCTAATTATTATCATGCAAAGTGATTGTTAACATATAACATTTATTGATAAAACCTATAACGTTATAGATATTATTTATAATGGTAAATTCTTAAAACTTATTGCCGTGTTATATTATAGCACGGATATGTTCGAACCCGCGGTGGCACAATCGTGGATTGGCGGGCGCAATAGCGAGTTAAAATGGCTAGTTTTTGCATGATAACCCACCATTAACTATGGGGTCATTATAAGTAAATGTTTAATAGTATAGTTCTGCATTAGTAAAGATAAATACTTTAATACGAACTCTATATGAAAAAGAATTATAAGCCCTGTGGGATTAACGGATATAATCGAAATAATGCAAAAGGTGATAGCATGCAGTTGATAATTGTCGGTGCCGGAGGAATCGGGCAGGCGCTAGTCGGCATCGCGCTCAAAGAAAAGCATGACATAATCGTCATAGAGAAGGACCCCCACCGTTGCGACGAGGTTACCCGCAAATACGATGTCATAGCTATAAATGCGGATGCGACTCTCAAAGGCACGCTTGCCGAGGCGGGAATAGAGGATGCAGACGGGCTCGTATCGACAGTCGACGACGACTCCATCAACCTAATGGTCGTATCGCTCGCACGCAACATGGGCGTCGAAAACCTGGTCTCTGTCGTAAACCAGCCTGAAAGCCAGCCGATATTCTATGAGAAAAACGTGAGCGTCGTCGGCGACCCGGACAAGATAATGGCCGAATATCTATACAAAGCGCTGAGGCGTCCCACGATGGAGGATTTCATGCACATAGGGGAGAACGCGGAGATATTCAAGGTTTCGCTGTGCAAAGAATCCCTGCTGTGCGGAAAGACGCTGAAGAAATCGCACCTCCCCGACAAGGTTCTTGTCGTCGCGATAGAGCGCAAAGGGAAATTGATAATCCCGACAGGCTCGACGAAACTCGTTGCGGACGACCTGCTGACCGTGCTTGCGGTGACTGGAAAGATAGACCGTGCGATAAAACTGATATCCGGCACAGGATTGCAACGCTGTGCGCATAATATAGACTCTAAACCGAATGCTACTGCGGCATCGGATTCTGCAGATATGAAGGTTATAAACGATGATAGTGACGCTGCGAACCGTTCTTAGGGACATAGGGTCCCTCATGCTCGTAGTCGGCGGAATGACGGTTATCGTTGCCGCCATCCCGCTCATCTTCAGGGAATGGTGGGCGATACCCTGGATACTGCTCACGGCATTCGTTTATCTGCTCGTAGGGTCGTTTTTAAAGCGCATCTTCCGCAATTCCCCCGACCCGAAGCTGGGGGAGGCGATGGTCATAGCAGCGCTCGGCTGGCTCTTTGTCGCTTTAATCGGCGCGATACCGTTCCTTTTCATGACCGAATACGGGATAACCCGCATCGGCGGCCACTATTACGGCATGGATTTCCTCTCCGCGTTCTTCGAATCGATGAGCGGATGGACGGGGACCGGACTTACGATGACGGATATAGAAAGCACTCTTCCAAAGACCCTTCAGTTCTGGCGCTCATCCATCCAGTGGATTGGGGGGATGGGGGTCATAGTGCTTACGCTCGCAATCCTCGCAAGGCCGGGTACCGGCTCGTTCACGCTATATCACTCGGAGGCGAGAGACGAAAAGATACGGCCAAGCATAATCTCGACCTTGCGCGTCATGTGGGGGATATTCATAATATATACCCTTGTGGGCATAGCCCTGTTATGGCTTGCGGGCATGCCCTTGTGGGATGCCGTAAACCACAGTATGACGGCTCTTGCGACCGGCGGTTTTTCGGTCACGGATGAATCCATAGCAAGTTATGACCACCCCCTCATAGAAGCGATGCTGCTCCCGCTTATGATATTTGGAGCCATAGCGTTCGCAGCCCACTACGACCTGCTCCGGGGACGTTGGAAAAAGTTCTTTAGCGATGTCCAAAGCCAAGCGCTTTTCCTGATTATCGGTCTTGGTATTGTGCTGCTTACTCTCGAAAACCTGACCTGCTACGAAACGTGGTTTGAGTCTTTGCGCCACTCCTCTTTCCAATTCATCTCTGCATTAACTTGCACAGGTTTTCAGACTACAAACGTTCTCGAATGGGGCACAAATGCGAAACTGCTCATAATAATGGCTATGATTCTTGGAGGCGCTGCAGGTTCGACTGCGGGCGGCATAAAACTGTTTCGCGGCGTACTTTTCACAAAGGGAGTATTCTGGAAGGTGCGGCGCGCATTTGTAGGAAACAAGGCCTACATGCAGTACCGCATAGGTAACAAAACCATCTCGCGGCACGATGCGCAGGATCAAGTGAGCGAAGCGGCAGTCGTCTCCTTCCTCTGGGTAATATTACTGGTTGTGGGGGTGTTCGTTCTTCGGCACCTCGTTCCGGATTCCTTTGGCCTGCAGGACGTGATGTTCGAAGTGGCGAGCGCGCAGGGCAACGTCGGCCTCTCGACAGGCATAACCCACATCGGCATGAATCCTGGGGCAAAACTGATGCTCATATTCAACATGTGGATAGGGCGCCTGGAGATAATCCCGATTCTCGTGATGATAAAGGCGATATTCACGAAAAAGGGAAAATACTAAAGTTGGCTAAATGCGTTTTTCAGGCGGCTTTTCGTATAGTAAGCCTGTTGCTGCGAAGTACATCGCAACGAGCGCCGTCGCGCCTATTGCAATGTCGCTAGCCACGTTCAAAATGCTCTCGACCCCAAAAAATCCGGGATCCAGGTAGTTCTTCAAGGTTTCTGCCAGCACGGGATCGTTGTACTCGATGAGGCGCAAGACCATCTCGAACAATTCCCACAAGAATATGATTCCCATGCCTACCGAGAAATATGCGGTTCTTCTTCGGGGGTTGTCCGACCTCGAAAGCATCACCGCTAGATATGAGCTGAGGCATATGCCTGATGCCAGATGTATTATAGTCCAGTAGTCGAAGACGCTTACGTCCGTTATGCCATACAACACGCCCTGCATTGCCCGACCGCCCCGATATGACTATTCGTATGCGCGTTTCACGGCTAAATAGATGTCGCATGAAACTATTGTGATAACGGCTGCAACATGCAAACATAAAAATGAAAAATGAATGGGCATAATATCCGACAGGCAACCCGATGTTCATTGAATATTACGGGAGAAAAGCGGTTTTATTCTTCGGGCGCAGGTTCGATAAATCCTTTCTCCATCATGCACTTAGTAAGCCCTCTGGAGCGGGATATCATGGCTTCCGCCTGCTCGTAAAGCTCCTGCCTGCTCGGTTTGAGGCGCGCAATGCCCTGTTCCATGGCCTTCATGCCGACGGCCACGGCTTCCCTTGGGAATACGTCCCACTCGTCCATCTTGGGGATTATGTAGGTTTCTGACAGGCCGTTGTCTTCCGCCACCTTCGCCAGTTCCCCTGCCGCCGCTATGCACATCTCGTCCGTTATCGTAGCCGCGCGCACGTCGAGGGTTCCCCTGAATATCGCGGGGAATCCAAGCGAGTTATTCACCTGGTTAGGAAAGTCGCTTCTTCCGGTTGCGAATATGCGGCAGCCCGCCTCCTTCGCCTCCCATGGCCATATCTCCGGTATCGGGTTTGCAGTCGCAAACATTATGGAATCGGACGCCATCTTGCTGACCCATTCCGGCTTTATCGTGCCCGGACCGGGCGCGCTGGCCGCAACGCAGAGGTCGGCACCCCGGAATGCATCGTCGACGCTGCCGATTACGCGATCCTCGTTCGTTTCAAGGCAGAGCTTCCACTTGTAGGGGTTCTCCTCGCTTCTTGCTTCGAGGTCTTTTCTTGCCGGGTGGAGTATGCCCCTGCTGTCGGCCATGATTATGTTCTTCTTCGTTATTCCCGCCTTCGTAAGCAGCCTGACTATGGCGACGCTTGCGGCCCCTGCGCCGACGACGCATACCTTCGCCTCGCGCATCTTCTTTCCAACGAGTTTCAACGCGTTCATGGCTCCCGCCACCACGACGGTCGCGGTCCCCTGCTGGTCGTCGTGCCAGACAGGTATCTTCACTTCGGGATCGCTTCGAAGCCGGTCGAGGATGGAAAAGCACTTGGGGCTTGCTATGTCCTCGAGGTTCACGCCGCCGACGGTGGGCTGTATGAGCTTGACGAAGCGGATTATCTCGTCAGGGTCTTTCGTGCCTATGCAGAGCGGAAATGCGTCCACGCCGCCGAGATACTTGAAAAGCATGGCCTTGCCTTCCATTACGGGCATCGCGGCTTCAGGTCCTATGTCGCCAAGGCCGAGGACGCGCGTCCCGTCCGATACGACGGCAACGGAATTCCAGCGGTTGGTGTGAATATAGGACTTTTCAACGTCGTGGTGTATGTCCATGCAGGGCTTTGCCACTCCGGGGGTGTACCAGATGGCGAAATCGTTGAAATCGCGTATCCTCGCCTTCGGAACGACCTCTATCTTTCCCCTATAAAACGGATGCAGCCGCATGGCGTCGGCCGAAGGTTTTTCCGCCTTTTTGAGGAGTTCATCAGTCGTTACTTTTTCGGTTTCCTGCATAACAACACCTCTAGTCGCCTAAGATATGGAAATTTTGTATTTATTGTTATGCGAAGAGATGCCGTCCGCTCCGGTCGACTTTGTTTTTGATGGGGCATCGACTCATTTTTCCATCGCACCATTTATCTATTCTCTCGCCATTCGCATTCCGATAACATGCCCTCCAATCAAGAACATCAAAAACCATCCAAGGCGAAGGTAATAGTCGGAACCCAGTGGGGAGACGAAGGCAAGGGCAAGGTCACCGATTTCTACTCCGCCGACGTCGACTACGTAGTCAGGTTCCAGGGCGGAAACAACGCTGGGCACACCATAATCGTGGGCGACGACGTTTACAAACTCCACCTCATACCGTCCGGCGTCGTCGCAGGGAAAACCGGCATCATCGGCAACGGAGTGGTCGTAGATCCGAAGGTGCTGATTGAAGAGATAGCGGGACTCGAAAAATCAGGCAAGGAAGTAAAACTTATCATAAGCGACCGTGCGTCTGTCATAATGCCCTACCACCGGCTCCTCGACGGCGCCGAAGAGAGGTATCTTGGCGGAAAGAAGATAGGCACGACCGGGCGCGGCATCGGCCCGTGCTACTCGGACAAGATAGCAAGGCGCGGCATAAAGTTCTGCGACCTTTTGAATCCAAAAGAACTGCGCGAAAAACTCGAGACGATACTGCCGATAAAGCAGGCGCTGCTGAAGGTTTACGGGATGGACGAGACGCTCGACGTCGATGCGATATACGAGGAATACAAGGGTTACGGGGAACGTTTCGCACAGTTCGTCACGGACGTCTCGGTTATGCTGAACGATGCTCTCGATAAGGGTGAAGGAGTCATGCTCGAAGGTGCGCAAGGCACGATGCTCGACGTCGATTTCGGGACGTATCCTTACACCACCTCAAGCCACATAATATCTGGCGGCGCCTGCATCGGCGCAGGCATCGGCCCGCAGCGCATAGGCGATGTAATCGGCATAACGAAGGCCTACACGACACGCGTCGGCGAAGGGCCTTTCCCGACAGAACTCTTCGACGGGAACGGCGACCACCTGGGCACCAAAGGGCACGAATTCGGGACGACTACGGGGAGAAAAAGGAGGTGCGGCTGGCTCGACCTCGTCGTCGTGAGGCATTCGTGCAGGCTTTCGGGCATAACCGGGCTTGCGATAACTAAGCTCGACGTCCTCGACGGCCTTGAGGAACTAAAGGTATGCGTCGCCTACGAATGCGACGGGGAGCGGCTGGAACATTTCCCTGCAAGCCTCGACAAACTCGCGCGCTGCAGGCCGGTATACGAGACATTCAAGGGTTGGGAAAAACTTCCGTCAGACCTTCTCGAACGCGGTTGGAACGCGCTTCCAAAGGAGGCGCGCGATTACCTCGGGTTCATAGCAAATAACACGGGCGTGCCGCTTTCAATGGTTTCGGTGGGGCCGAAGCGGAGCCAGACCCTCATTCTATGAGTGCGAGAAAAACAATCTGACCGGAAAGAGAAGAAATGCGGCAGCGGTTATCCTGCCTGAAGTATTTTCTTTACTATCGGCGCGAACGAAAAATCCTTTATTATCACCATCGACTCAACGCTAAATGTCCTTACGAACGGTATCTCTTTTATGTGCCCGCCTTCTTTTAAAACCTGGAACAGCCGCGTCTTCTCCCCCTTGTATTCGTGATACGTGGGATAAAACCCGATCATCACCGTTTCAAACTTGCGTGAAGTCATGAATATCATGGAATCGGTCTTGAGCGCAATCAGCTGTTCCGCCGTCGGCGGCGATGTCGGTGCGAACTTTATCGGATAGAACGCTAGTATGCCCAGATCCAGCTTGAGGAAATTGGGTATCGCAAGCGTGCGCATTAGTCCCGCCTCCTTGAAATCCCGCTTCATCTTGCCAACGGTGTGCCTCGACACACCGACGCGCGCGGCCACGTCCTTATAGCTCTCTTCAGGATACTTTATAAGGGCGTGGTAAACGCTCTTTTCGATGTCCGAAAGTTCCACCGGTTCGGAAACTTTGAACAGCTCCTTGTCCTCTTCGTAGGGGTCGAACGATTCCGCGCCTTCCTTTATATCGAGCACCTTCTTTAGCAAGGGTGCGAAGTTGAGGAAGCGATATATCGTGCTTATCTGGAAGGGCATCACCACCTCGTTGGGGTACTCCTTTTCGAGTAGCGCCATGTCTCCAAAGAGCTTTGTTCTCTGTTCGTTTATCTTGCCTATCTGCGTATAGTTCTTCGAGAAGGCTATCGAAAAGCCCTTCTGAAGTTCCCCCGCGCTGAAAACTATCTCTGCCGCGGACTCGATTATCTTTCCCGTCTTGCTGACCCTCTCCTCAAGAGGCACGACCGGATTGAAGTTGGTATATGTCATCGTCAGCATCTCGCATCCCATGTTCTGGAGCATCGGAACCCTTATCAGCCGGTACATGCCAAGGCCGTGCAGCCTCTGCCGTATGGTGGTGACCGTCGACTGGCTCATGCCAAGGCACTCCGCAAGCTCCCTGTCCTTGAGTTCCGGCTTTGCGGTTATCCCGTACAGTATCAGCTTTTCGTTGCGCGAGAGCGGTTTGTCCATGTTTGGGGCAAATGCGCGGCGAGATTAAATATTTTTTGCATATTCTCGATTTTTTGTGCCTAAAATCGTTTAAAAGTTAATAAAATAATCAATTCATTTCATTTTTATTTAATATCCGATTCATTATCCGCTAAATAGAAAAAAAAGATTTAAATATCGTTTGATGCTACCTGAAAGCAACCGCGGAAAAAGGGGATTCTATGGTAAAAAACATAGTCGAAAAGATACTTTTGGCCCACATCGTAGAAGGCGAACCCGCAAAAGGCTCGGAAGTCGGGATGAGGATAGACCAGACGCTCACGCAGGATGCCACCGGCACGATGGCATATCTTCAGTTCGAGGCTATGCGCATCCCGCGGGTCAAGACCGATCTATCGGTCAGCTACGTGGATCACAACACTGTCCAGGTCGGCTTCGAGAACGCCGACGACCACAACTACCTGCAGACCGTCGCGGCAAAGCACGGCATAAAATTCTCGCGCCCGGGCAACGGCATCTGCCATCAGGTGCATCTTGAACGCTTCGGAAAGCCGGGCACCACACTGATAGGCTCCGACAGCCACACCACGACGGGCGGCGGCGTTGGCCAGATAGCGATAGGCGCGGGCGGCCTTGACGTCGCGGTGGCGATGGGCGGCGGCGCATTCTATATTACTTATCCAAATGTCATAAAGGTGAATCTCACGGGCGAACTCAAGCCGTGGGTGGGCGCAAAGGACGTCATACTCAAGGTGCTCGAACACCTGACCACGAAGGGCAACGTCGGCTGCATGCTCGAATACGCGGGCCCCGGCGTCGCAAGCCTCACCGTCCCTGAAAGGGCGACCATAACGAACATGGGCGCGGAGACCGGCGTCACGACCTCGGTTTTCCCGTCCGACGAAGAAACTAAAAAGTTCCTCAAGGCGCAGGGCCGCGAGGGCGACTGGATCGAACTGAAGGCGGACGAGGGGGCGGAATACGACCGCGTAATCGACATAGACCTCTCTGCGCTCGAGCCTCTGGCAGCGATGCCGCACAGCCCCGGCAACATAAAGAAGGTCTGCGAACTCGAGGCCGAAGGGATGGACGTGGATCAGGTGGCTATAGGCTCATGCACGAATTCGAGTTACGTCGACCTCATGACTGTTGCGAAGATACTGAAAGGCCACGTAGTCGCAACGAGCGTAGGCATAGCGCCGGGAAGCAAACAGGTATTGCAGATGATAGCCGGGAACGGCGCCCTTTCCGACCTCATAGCATCCGGCACGAGGATACTCGAATCCGCCTGCGGCTTCTGCATCGGCAACCATTTCTCGCCAAGTTCGAAAGGCGTTTCGCTGCGGACGAACAACCGCAACTTCGAGGGCCGCTCCGGCACAAAGGACGCGCAGGTGTATCTGGTATCTCCCGAGACCGCAGCCGCAGCCGCCATAACGGGAAAGTTCACCGACCCGCGCAAGCTCGAAGGGATGGGCATAAAGCACCCCAAGGTAGAGATGCCAAATAAATTCCTGATAGACGACTCCATGATACTCGACCCGGTATCTGAAAAAGAGGCATCGAAGATAACAGTATTCAGAGGGCCGAACATCGGCAACCCGCCGGTAAACGACCCGATGCCGGACGCGATAGAGGGCGAGGTTGTGATAAAGGTCGAGGACAAGATAACAACAGACCACATCATGCCCGCAGGCTCGAGGCTCAAATACCGTTCCAATATCGAAAAATACGCAAGCTTTGTCTTCGAGCCGCTCGACACGACCTTCCCCGACCGCTGCAAGGCGAACAAGCAGAAAGGAATCCACAATATAATCGTTGCGGGGCTTTCATACGGGCAGGGCTCGAGCAGGGAGCACGCGGCGATGTGCCCGATGTATCTTGGCGTGAAGGCGGTCATCGCGAAGTCGATTGAGCGCATACACATGGCAAACCTCGTCAACTTCGGCATACTGCCCATTTTCTTCGAGAACGAGGCGGACTACGACGGCATCGCGCAGGGGGATGTCCTTGAAATACCTGATGCGAAGAAGATAATCGCAAAAGGCGGAGAGATTTACGTCGAAAACAAGACGAGGGGCAAGAGATACAGGATGAAATACGACCTGAGCGAGAGGCAGAAGGAGATAATCTTTGCGGGCGGAATGCTCGCTTACACAGTCAAGAGCGGATAAAAAGAAAACGCAAAGGCAGATATCCTAAATCAAAAAGGCAGATATCCTAAATCAAAAGATGATAGCAAAAATTGGTGGAGAGATAAAAGTGGCACAGAAAGCGATAAGGGAGTACGACGGAAAGAGGATGCTCGCGCGCCTCATCCCCGACTATTCCGAGGGAAAGGTGACGATCGCGGACCGTTACGTCCAGGTGACGCCGAAAACGGACGCGGAGGCGCTTGCAGGCGAAAACCCCTGGCTTGCAAAGACGAAGCTCGTCGTAAAGCCGGATCAGCTCATGAAGCGCAGGGGTAAGGGCGGCCTCGTGCTGCTCAACGCCGATTGGAGCGAAGCCAAAAAGTGGATAGCCGAACGGTTGAACAAGGAGATAACCGTAGGCACCGTGAACGGCGTGCTCGACACGTTCATAGTGGAACCTTTTGTGCCGCACGACCAGAAGGACGAGTATTATTTTGCCATACGCTCCATACGCGAGGGCGACGAGATACTGTTCTATCACGAAGGCGGCATAAACGTCGGCGACGTGGATGCCAAGGCGGCGAAGATGACGGTGGGCATACTCGACGACGTCGACAAGGCGGACGTCGAAGGAAATCTTCTAGGCAATGTCCCGTCCGAACGCAAGACCGCGCTCGCGCAGTTCGTTCGCGCGATGTTCAAGCTCTACGCAGACAACGGCTTTGCGTACCTCGAGATAAACCCGATAGCCTTCACAAGCGAAGGCCCGATACCGCTCGACCTCGCGGCAAAGCTAGACGACACCGCGGTATTCGAATGCTCCGCGCGCTGGGGCGGAATCGAGTTTCCCGACTCATTCGGCAAGATGCGCGCCCCCGAAGAGGAATACATAAAGTCCCTCGATGAGAAGTCGGGCGCATCCCTCAAACTGACCATAATCAACCCCAGGGGGCGCGTCTGGACGATGGTCGCAGGCGGCGGTGCGTCTGTCATTTATGCGGACACGGTGGTCGACCTCGGCTACGCCGGCGAGCTTGCGAACTACGGCGAATACTCCGGCGACCCGACGACCGACGAGACCTACGAATACGCGAAAACCCTCCTCGACCTGATGACGCGCGAGAAGGATCCGCGCGGCAAGGTGCTCATCATCGGCGGCGGCATAGCGAATTTCACCGACGTCGCGAAGACCTTTACCGGCATAATAAAGGCGCTTAAGGAGTTCAGGCAAAAACTCATAGACAACCGGGTGAAGATATACGTGCGCCGCGGCGGCCCCAACTACGTGCAGGGCCTAAAGCAGATGCGCGAACTTGGCTCGACGCTTGGCGTACCAATAGAGGTCTATGGCCCGGAGACGCACATGACCCGCGTCGTCAGGATGGCGCTAGAAGCCGCACCCAAGGAGGTGGCATAGGATGGCAAGACCCGAATACATGCTCTTCGACAACACCACGACCGCGATAATATACGGCTACCAGCAGAACGCCATACAGCGCATGCTCGACTTCGATTACGCCTGCGGGCGCAAGACCCCTTCCGTCGCGGCGATAGTCAACACCGAGCGCAGCGGCCTGCATAAGGTGTTCTTCGGCAAGAAGGAGATACTCGTGCCGATGTATCGCACCCTCGCCGAGGCCGCATCGAGCCACCCTTCCGCCGACGTGATGGTAAATTTCGCGTCATTCCGCTCGTCATACCCGACCACGAAGGAGGCGCTTGGCATCGGCACCATCCGCACCGTTGCGGTGATTGCCGAGGGTATACCCGAACGCAGGGCAAAAGAGCTTGCCGAGATAGCAAAGCAGAACGGCAAGTGGGTAATCGGACCCGCCACTGTCGGTGGTTTGATGGCCGGAGCCTTCAAGATAGGCAACACCGGCGGCACCATCGACAACATCCTTGCGTCAAAACTCCACCGCCCCGGCTCCGTCGGATTCGTCTCGAAGTCCGGCGGCATGAGCAACGAGATGAATAACATAATCTCGCGCAGCTCCGACGGCGTTTACGAGTCGATAGCGATAGGCGGCGACGCGTTCCCCGGTTCGACCCTCATCGAGCACCTGTTCCGCTACGAGGCGAATCCCGATATAAAGATGATGGTCTGTCTCGGCGAGGTCGGCGGCACCGAGGAATACAAGATAGTCGAGGCCATGAAGAGCGGCAAATTGACAAAACCGCTTGTCATCTGGGTCACCGGCACCTGCGCGAAGATGTTCAGCTCCGGCGTGCAGTTCGGCCACGCGGGTGCAAAGGCCGACGGCGCGGAAGAGACCGCGGACGCGAAGAACAAGGCGCTTGCCGAGGCGGGCGCATACGTTCCGCATTCGTTCGACGACTTCGGCGACAAGATACGCGAGGTTTACGAAGGCCTAACGGCGAAAGGGAAGATAATCGAAAAAACCGAGGCGCCCCTGCCGCAGGTTCCAGAAGACTTCGCCGCGGCGCTAAAAGCGGGCAAGATACGCAAGAGCGCGAACATAATAAGCACGATATCAGACGACTCCGGCGAGGAATTGCTCTATGCGGGCTATCCCATAAGCCACGTCATCGAGAAGGGGTTTAGCCTTGGCGACGTCGTCGGCCTGCTCTGGTTCAAGCGCAAGCTGCCCGAATACGCGAGCAGGTTCATCGAGATGGTCCTCAAGATAACGGCAGACCACGGCCCGTGCGTTTCGGGCGCCCACAACACCATAATCGGCGCGAGGGCCGGAAAGGACCTGATGAGCAGCGTGGCGATGGGCATACTGACGATAGGCCCGAGATTCGGCGGCGCGATAGACGACGCGGCGCGTTACTTCAGCGACGCGCACGACCGCGGCCTCACCCCAAAGCAGTTCATGGACGAAATGAAGGCTAAGGGCATAAACATCCCCGGCATCGGCCATCGAGTGAAATCGGTGCAGAACCCCGACATGCGCGTGACCCTGCTAAAGAAGTACGCCAAGGAGAACTTCCCGGCTACGCCCATACTCGACTACGCGCTCGAAGTGGAAAAGCTGACGACGAGCAAGAAGAACAACCTCATCCTCAACGTGGACGGCTGCATAGGCATCCTTTTTATGGACCTCATGCGCACGAGTGAGGATTTCACTGCGGAGGAGGTAAAGAACGTTCTCGACCTCGGCTACCTCAACGGCCTCTTCGTGCTCGGTAGATCGATAGGCATGATAGGTCACTACCTCGACCAGAAGCGCCTCGAGCAGCCGCTCTACCGCCACCCGTATGACGACGTGGCCTACATGCTGCCCGAGCCGAATCTCGAATAAAATCTTTGCAACTCTCATCATTTACTCTCCTCCATCTCAAAATATCTTTACCAATCACGCCAAATTGCAACCATCAAAATCACAATAGATACACGCCAAAAGGTGAACGGATATGCACGAACGGACCCAGATAATATATACTAAAGTTGATGAAGCACCGGCTCTTGCGACCTACTCCCTGCTGCCGATAGTAAAGGTATTTACCGGCGCGGCGGGCGTCGCGGTCGAGACAAGGGACATCTCCCTTGCAGGCAGGATACTCGCGAAGTTCCCCGAATGCCTCAAGGAAGGCCAGAGGGTGCCAGACGACCTCGCCGAGCTTGGCGAACTTGTGACGAGACCCGAAGCGAACGTCATAAAGCTGCCCAACATCAGCGCGTCGATACCACAGCTCAAGGCGGCGATAAAGGAGCTTCGGGGGAAGGGATACGCCCTGCCCGACTACCCGGAAGAGCCGCAAAACGATGAAGAGAAGAAGATAAAGGCCAAATATGACAAGATAAAGGGAAGCGCGGTCAACCCGGTCATACGGGAAGGCAACTCCGACCGCAGGGCCCCCGCATCCGTAAAGAACTATGCGAGAAAACATCCGCATTCGATGGGCGAGTGGAAGGCGGACTCAAAATCGCACGTAGCGCACATGAACGGCGGCGACCTCCGCTCAAACGAGAAATCCGTCACGATAACGCCCGCAACCGCAGGCGACTGCCGCATCGAGTTCGTGGATGAGGCGGGCAACGTCAAGGTGCTCAAGGACAAACTCCGCCTGATAGACGGCGAGGTGATAGATGCGACCTTCATGAGCAGGCGCGCTCTTCGCTCATTCCTCGCCGAGCAGATCGAGGACGCGAAGAAGAACGACGTGCTCTTCTCCGTCCACCTGAAGGCGACGATGATGAAGGTCTCCGACCCGATAATCTTCGGCCACGCGGTCTCGGTCTTCTTCAATGACGTGTTCGAGAAGCACGCGAAGGTTTTTGACGAACTCGGCATCGACCCGAACAACGGCCTCGGCGACATCTACGCGAAGATAGCCGCGCTGCCTGCCGAAAAGAAGGCCGAAATAGAAACTGACATAAAAGCGTGCTACGCGAAGAGGCCCCGCCTTGCGATGGTCGATTCCGACAAGGGAATAACCAACCTGCACGTTCCAAGCGACATCATAATCGACGCATCCATGCCAGCCGCGATACGCAATTCAGGCCGCATGTGGGGCCCGGACGGAAAGGCTTACGACACCAAGTTCGTGATTCCCGACGCAAGCTATGCGAGGGTTTACCAAGCCGTCATCGACTACTGCAAGAAGTATGGCGCATTCGACCCCCGCACCATGGGAAGCGTCTCGAACGTCGGCCTCATGGCGCAGCAGGCCGAGGAATACGGCTCTCACGACAAGACCTTTCTTTGCCCGGGCAAGGGAACCGCAATGGTCGTTTCGGCATCGGGCGGGACCCTGCTCGAGCGCTCCGTCGAAGAGGGCGATATCTTCCGCATGTGCCAGGCAAAGGACCTGCCGATACAGGACTGGGTGAAGCTCGCGGTGAACAGGGCAAGGCTCACCGGCACGCCTGCGGTATTCTGGCTCAACAAGAACCGCGCCCACGACGCCCAGCTCATCGAGAAGGTGAAACGCTACCTCAAGGACCACGACACCAACGGGCTTGAGATACGCATAATGTCCCCCGAGGAAGCCACCCTCTTTTCGTGCGAGAGGCTGACCGAGGGCAAAGACACGATTTCCGTCACCGGCAACGTGCTTCGCGACTACCTGACAGACCTCTTCCCGATATTAGAGGTCGGCACGAGCGCGAAGATGTTATCGATAGTCCCCCTCATGAACGGCGGCGGTCTTTTCGAGACCGGTGCGGGCGGCTCCGCGCCAAAGCACGTGCAGCAGCTCCTTCAGGAAGGCTACCTTCGCTGGGAATCCCTCGGCGAATTCCTCGCGCTTGCGGCGTCGCTCGAACACCTCGCGATAACGACGGGCAACCAGAAGGCCGCCGTCCTCGCGGACACACTCGACAAGGCGACCGGAAAGCACCTTGACAACAACAAGGGCCCCGCACGCAAGGTTGGCGAACTCGACAACCGCGGCAGCCACTACTACCTCGCCATGTATTGGGCGGAAGCGCTCGCGGAGCAGAACGAGGATGTCGAACTCAAAAAACGCTTCGCGCCGGTGGCAAAGGTGTTATCAGAAAACGAGGAAAAAATTCTCGCGGAACTCAACGCGGCGCAAGGCAGGCCCGTCGATATCGGCGGCTACTACCGCCCTGACGAGAAGATGGCCTTTGCCGCGATGCGGCCGAGCGAAACGTTCAATGCGGTGATAGATTCGATTTGAATGCTACACTTTTTATCAAAAATTCTTTTCAACTATTGATTTTTAAAAAATAAGATTGAGAAATAAAAAGAAGATGTTTATCCGTAGTATTCCACATCCATCACTGCATGCATGACGGGATCATAAGAAACGACCAATACGCCGCATTCTAAACGCACTTCCCAGTTTCCTTGGGTTGCTAGTTTACCCTCATTGCTAAAGATCAAGGTCACACTTGGGTCTTCACCCATCTCACCTTGCTGAGATGCTATCGTTTTTCCGGCGGGGTTGTCGAGATATATCGCATTCCACCACATACCCTCGGTAGGTGCGCTACTGCTCGCAGTGGCGGTAATCGTTATTTTTACGGCATTTTTGGGCATTGTAAATATGTAACCTTCTCCCGGTTCCTGAGTTTCTATTCCATCGATACTCGTCCCAAATTTCGCGTCCCATTCCATCCTCATTGTTTTGAGTTCTCCTCGCTCTATTGTTTCATTTTCATCTTCCTCAGGAATATCGGGGGTTGCATCTTCGTTCCCAGCATCTCCCGTATCCTCATTTTCGCTTCCGACACATCCGGCAAATGCGCCGAATGCGAACAGGCCTATTATCAGCAGTGCAAGCAGTTTTCTCATTTTATTTCCTCCCTAGTCATGTTCCTTGTAATAAAGATGGTTTTCCAGATAGAATGTTGTTATAAATAGTTTGTTGAACGTCAGTTTACTTTGCGGCCTTTGCATGTTGCGGACATGAACCCCACGCAATCGGAGAAATCTTTTAACTAGTCCAAAACCGAATATTATATCAAGATATGGATTCGAATAAGATATGAAAAAACAAAACAAAAAAATAGAACGGATTGAAAAAATCAATACGAATAGGGCGCGAGATCGAGCGAATCTATCGTTCTCATACTCCACCCTTTCAAATCGCTGGATACGAGCATCGATTCCGAAGCCGTGTAGAGCACGTCTGATATGCGAAGCGAGCGCGAGATGCGGTATCCGTAATCGAACCAGTATGGCATGTAAGACGAGACGTCGAGTGTGAACGCATCTTCCTTTTCCAGTCCGGTGAGTATGCTATTTATCAGGGCAACCTCGACGTAGGTGTATCCCTCGCCCACCACCCTGAACTCAAAACGGTAGGTCTTCGTGCCGTTTGGCGCCGTAGAGGAATCTTCTTTCGTCAGATTCAACACGTATTCGTCGTAGTCGTAGAGCATCCACTGCTTGCCAAAGCCGCAGGTCAGCGTGATGTTGACGTAGTCCCCCGGCTTCACCGACACGTAGCTTTCGTCGTCTTTGTAGGTGTATTCGTAGCTTTCGTTTGCCGGCATATTATCCGCACCGTGCTCTATCTTTCCGGCCAACTTTATGCCGCCCGCAAGCGTCACGTTGAAGACGTATGCGCCGCTGAATCTCTCGGGCTCATCGTTTGACTTTTCATTCCCGCCTTCGCGCCACATTCCGCCCCATTGGTATATCTCGACCGGTACCACCATCAGGTCGCGCGTGCGGTCGAAGAAGAATGCGTGGTGATCCCCGCCCGCTTCCGACCATGCGCCCTCTATGACGTAGTTCGACATCTCCTTGGGGTTCGAGAAATCGGTGAGGTCAAATAGCGATATCTTGACCCCGTTCGTCCATCCTTCTTCCGTGGCGTTGCGTCCGACCCCTATAAGGTGGCTATCATCGTAGGGGTGCAGATACTCGGAAAAACCCGGAATCTTCAGCCAGCCGAGAACTGCGGGCGCCGTCGGAGACGAGAGGTCGATAACGAACAGCGGGTCAACCTGCCTGAAGGTGACTATATAGGCCTTATCGCCCATGAATCTCGCCGAGTATATCCGTTCGCCCTTTGCAAGGCCCTCCAGTTTCCCGACAGTTTTCATCTTGCTGTCCAGCACATAGACATTGTTCTGCGTATCGTTGCCTTCGCCACCGCGCCACCATTCGCGTTCAGTCGTCGTCGCGACCCTGAAATAACCCTCGTGCTCGTCCATCGAGAACTGGTTTAGCACGTGTCCCGTAACCTTGCCGGTTGCTGCGAGCGTTATCTTCTTTGCATCTATCGAAAGCTTGTGGATGCTCGTTTCCTGCCTGTCAACGTCAACGTTCTTGTCGTCGACCCATATCCAGTACCACCAGTTGTTCGAAGTGGTGATGTATATGTTCGAGCGGGATACGTAAATCGTGCTCGAACTACCGAGCATGAAAACGTTTTCTCCGGCATCCTGCGTCTTTACGTTTATTGCAGAGATTATAGTATAACTGTAGGACGGCTGCGGGCAGTCGACGTATTGCACCTCGGAAGCATCCACCGTGCGCTCGACGCCGTTTTCGCTTATAATTGGCATCGGGACGCTGGAATTCTCGCTGTAGGTGTATACCCACTGGCTCGACATTATGTAAACCCAGTCGCCTATCATGCGCGAGTTGGCGTATGACGCGCTGACCGTGTATTCGTAGAGTTTTGCTGGCGCAGTCCTGTCGGATATGTCGTATATGGATACTGTCATCTTGGGGCCGCAGTAGCCGCCGCCGTTGCCGTTTTCCGGGGCTACGGCCTTGGGGGTTTCTTCGGAGTCGCCGTCATCGCCGCCGCTTCCCGGTGGACTTTCCCCCCCAGAACCGCCATCCGTCTTCTCTCCTTCGACGGCCGCGCCTTCTTCGTAGCCATAATCGATTCCCCAATAGTAATATCCCCAATCGTTCTCTATCACGACAAGGCTGTTGCCGTTTACGAATATGCCGCTTATGTCGTTTGAAACCGTTATCTCGGAGGCTAAATCCATCTCACCGCCATTCGCGCGCACGAGTGATACCTTGTGAATCTCTTCTTGAATCACTTCGGAACGGTCGTTATAGCAAGCCCATTTGTTCATGACCTTGTATATGTAATTGCCGTCGGTCTTTATGGAATCGGCTTCGTCCACGCCTTCGACCTGCACGTTCGTGCCCGTATAATCCGGTGAACCGCCATTATCGCTGGCGGCTTCGGTTCCGGGCGCCTGCGGCGGCGCAGAAGTTTCAGCCATATCTTCGCCCGAAGGCGCGCCGATTCCTTTCGCAATGCCGTAACTGCCGGAACCCGCCTTTTGCACGCCTTTGGCTACAAATTCTTTTAATTCCTCGTAGGATGAAAAGGTCTTTATTTCACCGGTATACCCTGAGCCGGCAATCCCCCTGCCACCGCCGATGCAACCGGAAAAGGCGGTTGCCGCAAAAAGCACTGCGATCATAATGCACGCCGAAGGCTTGATTACGTTTTTGCCGCTCATGTTATCACAAACGCTATTGTTTCGCCGCTTATTAATAATTTTTCCTGTCGTCAGTATCTCCGAATCCCAAATCCCCTAAATATAGTCAAAACTAAGGTAACACGGAGAAATCCATTTTTTTGAAAGAAAACTTCGAGGTGGATATACT
>PGXE01000117.1 GCA_002838935.1 Thermoplasmata archaeon HGW-Thermoplasmata-1
CCGTTCCACATACAAAGATAGTATCGATTAAACGGATAAAAACAGTTGTTGAAAACCGCGCTTCGTTTCTGCGATGCATTGCCATATGGCGTCCGCAGGCCGGTTGCGCCGGAAAAAACGCCAGAAAAACAGTGGTGAGAAACATGAAAGACAAGAGTCGAGGGGTGAGAATTGGGGGGTGAGGGGCGGGGGCTAAAATACACCACAGAATTACGAGCACTATGTCGGACATGTATCACAAATTTGCAATTTTATGATACTGTGGCGACACAAAATTTAGATTTTGTGATAGTTTAGTATCATAAAGTTTTTAAAAAATGAAAATATACATAGATGCATGGCCATAAAGTTATCGGGATTGGGTGCCCAGAATCCGTGGTGGAGAGGGGGGCACTGGGAAGAGGAGGATGTTGATCTCAAGGATATAGATGTACTTTTGAATAGAAAGAAAATAGAAATAAAAAAAGGAGAAGTCTACCTGTTCCGAGGAATAAGAAGGGCCGGAAAGACGGTTTATATCAAGTCCATAATAAAGGAACTGATTGGGAAAATAGATGGGAGAAAGATTCTCTACCTTTCCTGTGATAGATATCATCGTGGAGAAACAAAAAACACAATAAAAGAATTCATAAAAAGAAGTCATGGGGAGGTAGTGATCCTTGACGAGATCACATATCTCGATGATTGGCATCTGATCTTGAAGGAGCTTGCCGAAACAACAGATCTGACAATCCTCGCCACAGGCTCAAATCCTTTAAAAATCAAGGAGAAAGGAGAAAGACTCCCTGGAAGGAAAATAGAGGGAAATGAGTACTTTATTGGCCCTTTGAGTTTCAGGGATTTTTTATCCAATCTCATTAATTTAAATGGAAAGATAAAAAATCCGGATATTTTCAATGCCGTGAGGAAAATAAAGAAATTCAAATCCTTCCAACCAACAAGCCCGGACATTAATGAAGAGGTGCCGTACTTTGATGAAATCGACTCTTTATTTTATTCTTATCTTTTAACCGGTGGTTTTCCAAGTGTGATAAACGAATATTTAAAAAATGGACGAATTGATGAAAGAAGTTATGAGATGATTGTACGCATGTTTTTGGGGGCGCTTTCAAAAGAAGGAAAAAACGAGGAAATAGGAAGGGAGTTGATGGAAAGGATGCTGTCTCTTGGTACATCGAGAACAGACTTCCATACCATTGGATCTGATATTGGAGTCCATCACAACACCGTAAAAGAATATGTAGAACTTCTTGAGAACTCAAGGATGATCTATCTACTTCCCGCATGGGATCTCAGCAGAAAAAGATATGCGCCGAGAAAACAGAAGAAGTTTATCTTCCAGAGCAGTTTTCTCTCTTCCTCACTATATGTTTATCTCACAGGAGGCAAATATGAGGATGCGCTGGACTTTCTGGATAAGAATCTGGAGAGCATCATCGAACAGACGGCATCCAGCCATCTGATATGGGCCTATGAGAAACCGCTGATAAGAGAAAGACACAGCTTCGCAGGGTTTTATTATGATAAGAAAGAGTGCGACTTTTTGCTTCACGAAAACATGAAATGGCATGGATTTGAGGTGAAATATGGGAAGGTTGAAAGAGAAAAATATCCATTCCCAGTTTTCTATCTGACAAAGGATACATTCTCAGAGGATTCCTACCCAGTATCCCTCTTTCTTGCAGGTCTGGAGAAAAGCGAGAAGAGCATCTGATGGTAGATTATGGCGGGACTCAAGAAATTCATATACCCAAACCATCAATCAATCACAAGACACCTTCCACACCCCTTCATTCGATGAGCGGCGAGGCACTTATCCGCACCAATTGCGGCTCAACTGCCCTGCAATCTCGTCCCTTTATAAACAACCAGCGAAATCTTTATATTCTTACAATCTACTCACATTATGTTCTCTGGAACGCCTGGAAAATTGGGTTGGAATGAAACATTACGATAACACTTATAAAAACCCAAGCGTTTCATGGTTTCAGGGACTGGAAGTAAGGTGTCTGAAATGAAAGCAAAAACTTTGGCAGCGATGCTGTTAGTAGGACTGATGCTGGGAAGCGTTCTGGTTGTAATGCCGGAAGCGAATGGATTGAGCATAAAACAGAGAAATTTTTACTTCCATGGTGGCGATACCCAAGGCAGTGGTTACGGTATGGCAACAATCGATGGCACGGCGGATGAAACAGTTGGCACGAGTGAAAAGACTGCATTGGTACCCGCTCAGACTACTGATGCAATGATGATAGGAGAGCTAGGTTATCCAGTATACTTTACAATGGATCAACCACTGGCGGAAGATCTTACAATATTACCCGGACTCAAAGAGGTAGAATGGAGGGGTGGCAAAGCAATGGTTTCTTCAAATGTGGGTGTTGTTATTTATCTTCAGAGTGTTGTGGCAGGAGTGCCTGAAGTCGGCGGTGTCGGACAGTTTTCCGCAACTGTTTGGGAAGTTAAAGCGGACGGCAGTGAAGTGCCTGCGTTGCAGAATCCTTCTCAAGAATATAATCACGGTACTGGGGTTGATGCGGCTGGCGAGGTTCCACATACATTGGCATTTGTTGGAGAAGAGGGAACTGATACATACACATTTACGAAAGGATCTAAGATAAAGATAGGTTTTAATCCAGATCAATTTGCCGCGAATGCAGAAGTTACTTTCTGGTGGGATTCTGAGGCATGCGCAAGCAGGTTGTGGTTTAATACATCTGGAGGCGGTGGAGTGGGCGGAGTAGTCAAGATGACCGTAGATTCCCCGGAGAAAAATGTTCACGCTGGCGAGAGCGCCACATATACAATCACTTTGCTTAATGAAGGAACAGCAACCGAAACAGGAACATTGGAGCGCTATAATCCACCAACTGGTTGGGAGGCAACATTGAACGAAACTGCCTTTGAACTGGCAACTGGAGCAAGTAAAGATATAACCCTGACGGTTAAAGCGCCATCTGACGCAAAAGAGGGCGATAAAGCAAACATCACCGTAACGGCCACTTACACATCCGGCGCCTCTTCTGTTGATACAACCACGACGGTAGTAGGTGCAGGTACAAGAACTTACGGCGCCGAGCTTTCCGCTTCTCCGGCATCCGGCGAGGCAGATAAAGGGAAACAGGCGACATATACTATTACAGTCAAGAACAAAGGCTCCGCGCAGGACACCATAACACTCGCAGCCGTTTCCGAGAAAGGGTGGGACGTTTCCCTTGACAAGCAAAGCCTGACTCTTGCCGCAGGCGCTACCGGCACCGC
>PGXE01000118.1 GCA_002838935.1 Thermoplasmata archaeon HGW-Thermoplasmata-1
GGCGAATCACCTGCCATGCTCGAAGGACTTGCAGATCACCTATGGGATTGGCATGAATTTTTCTATTTTGATTAACTATTCCTAATTAGGACAATACCGGAAAAATACGCAGGCGCTCCTTTCCTTTTGATAGGCTCGTCGCAGAAAACCCTGCCGTCGTTGTCGGGAATCGGGAAATCAAGGCAGTTTATGGCAATCCGCTCCGGTGTTATCTTATCGCGTTTTACGGCCACGCCGAAATGGATAACGGCGTCGTAATGCTTCTTTTCGAGCATATCGATAACACACTTGGAAGATCCGAGAGTCACGGGCAGAACTAGCGACTCAATGCACACGCCAGAGTCGTTCTTAGGCAATTTATATTTATCAAGATAGTCCACCAACGCCTGTGACGGGTTTACGCGTATCTCGCCGAATGGCTCGAATCCGGTTACTAGAATGTTCATGGAATCCCACAATCTGTTTGCGTGAACGAATGAAAACATAAAAGGATTATATAAATGAATTTGAAAAATAATTTCAGGCCGAAGCCCTGATTTTTTTGTTGCGGGCTATTCCTGCGTAGACCATTATACCCCATACTATGAAGATTGCCAGAGTCATCGCAACCCCCAAAAGCAGGTCTAGCGCAAGATTTTCGCTAAGCAGGAATGGCGGATAAGCAACTATCTCCTTGTTCCATGCGTGATCTACCACAAGCATAACCGAACCGCCCCATAGCATAAGTAAAAGGGAGCTCATTTTCATGTGCGCCGGCATTTTGTTCCTAATTACGCTTCCGATTATCGCTGCTCCAAGAGGTATTGTAAAACATCCCATTTTTTCGCCTCAATTCCAAAATGCCGCATCAGTATTAAAATATTCTTTTTTTGTAATACTTTTTAAATTCCAACAACCATTCAGTATTACAGCTTCGGCCGCATGGCCGCAAAAAAAGAAGAGTGAAAATATGTTAAAAACAACCCGGGTTTCCATCTCGCTTCCAGATGAACTGTTAAAATCATTTGACGAAGTAGTCGAAAAGACAGGTCAGCGCAACCGTTCCGCAGGCATTGGCGCCGCCATGCGCGAATATGTGACATCGAACACGTGGGTGAACGAGGAGGGTAACATCAGCGGCGCCGTTCTTGTGACCTTCGACCATGATTCAAGGGGGATAAACGATGCGCTTACAAGCGTGCAGCACAACTACGGTGATGTCATCTCAGCCTCCATGCACCTTCATCTCGATGCCCGCAACTGCCTCGAGATAATAGCCGTTAGAGGCAGCGCCGAGAGGGTCAAGCGCCTCGCTAGGGAGCTATCCGGAAAAAAGGGGATACTCAACCTCAAGGTGGTCGCTTCGGGACACGACAAGGGCGCGGGGTCGCACAGCCACGGGGGCGAATGGAACCATCATGAACATCCGCATACCCACGACCATGAATCCGACAATGGCACAAATTAGGTGTCTGGCTAAAAACACAAACAAACTGAACACGAGGAAGGATTCATATGGAAAACGAGAAGATTATTGCATTCAGCTTGAAGATGAACGACCTTTCCGAATACCAGCGTCTCATAAAGCCGCCGCAGAGCGTCGGAATGCACTCTGGCAGAGTCGTGGTGCAGAAAGGCGGAAACGTCGGCGAGCATTCGACGGAGAATTACGAGGAGATGCTGATAATACTTGGGGGGTTTGGAAAGGCGGAAATCGAGGGAGACCCCATTACGCAAGAAAAACGCGTGCTTCCGCTTGAGGCTGGAACCATCGTTTACATACCCCCGCACAAAAAGCACGACGTATTCAATACCGGCAAAGGGGAATTGAGTTACATATTCGTCGTTTCGCAGATAAGCTAAGCAATCCAAAACGCCTTTAAGACCGGGTTGTATACCATCAGACATAGATTGAAAGGAAGATAACATGTCACAGGAAGAGATGCACATTCCGCCGCACATCCAAAACCAGTTCGCCCAGTTGCAGCAGTTCCAGCAGCAGTTGCAGGTCGTTTCGCAGCAGCGAAACCAGATGGAGATGCAGGGCCGCGAGATAGAGAAGGCGCTCGATGCGCTTGAAAAACTCGAAGACGGCGCCACGGTTTACAAGAACGTCGGCGCGCTGTTCGTCAAGACCGGCGGCAAGAAAGAGGTTTCAGACGAGCTTGGCGAAAGCAAGGAAACACTCGAGGTCAGGATAAAATCTCTTGAAAAGCAGGAGGCGCGGCTAAAGGAGTCTCTAATCGAGATGCAATCCAAATTGCGCAGCGCGATGAATCAGGCCGCAGTGAATCCTAAATAACCGAGTATCCGCCAACATGTTCGAAGAACTGATCCGCGTGCTCTCGGAGAAGGGCACGAGCAAACTCATTCTACTGCACCACAACGCAGATCCCGATGCCGTCGGCAGCGGTTATGCCTTGATGCGCGCTTTTCCAAACGTCACGGTGGGCGCAAGCGAGAGCATAAACAAGATTTCCGAGCGGCTTTCAGACGAACTTGGTTTCAAGGTGGACATAAATCCCGACCCTTCGCTCTTCGACGTAAACGTGATTCTGGACACGTCATCCAAAACCCAGCTTGGCGACCTTGCGGCATCTCTCAAGGATCCTTACGTGGTCGATCACCATTCATATACTGGGGACTGGGCGGGGGCATCATACTGCCACTGCGATGAGGCGAAATCCAGTTGCGCGGAGATAGTATATGAGATATTGAAGGAAGCCGGTTTTTGTTTTTCTGCGGAAAATTCCGCAGTCGCCCTGGCGCTCCTGACCGGAATGGCTACCGATACCGCCCGCTTCAGGTATGCGAACGCCGCGGCCTTAAGGAGCTTCGCGGCGCTGATGGGCGAGTCCGGGGTAACGATGGACGACGTGCTTTGCATAGTCGAAGGCGAGCCGTTCTTCGATAAATCGCGCAAGATAGCCCACTTGAAGGCGGCGCAGCGCAGCCGTTTCGAATCCCTCTTCGACGGCGACGTGGTGGTGGCGACGTCCCACGTCAGCTCGTTCGAGGCTTCGGCGTCGAAATCGCTTCTTCTGATAGGCGCGGACGTGGCGTTTGTCGCATGCAGAAACGGCGACGAATTGAGGGTGAGCGCGAGGGCCAAATCCAGCGTCGTGGAGAACTACGGCCTCCATCTGGGCTACCTCATGAACGAGGTTTCGCGGGAGGTGGGCGACGGCGTTTGCGGTGGTGGGAGCAATACAAGTTGCGACCAAACCGGCAGCGGAGCCGGAAGGCGTAGCTGCGGTGG
>PGXE01000019.1 GCA_002838935.1 Thermoplasmata archaeon HGW-Thermoplasmata-1
GTATATCCACCTCGAAGTTTTCTTTCAAAAAAATGGATTTCTCCGTGTTACCTTAGTTTTGACTATATTTAGGGGATTTGGGATTCGGAGATACTGACATAACCTCGCTTGGCATAGCTTACATGACGGTCGCGCACGGCAACGCGCGCGAGTTCGTCGACTGGGCATCGCTTTCTGCAGCGTCTTCCCCGAAGATGTGCAGGGGCATGAAATACGTAAGGCATTGCAGGTTTTCATCCCCGCTCAAAGGAAAGTTCGACGGTGGGACGGGACACGGCCTTATTTCAGGGCCGATAAAAGCGAAGTATCGCGATGGCTAACATGCACGAATGCACGATAACGTGTAAGAGGCGGCGTGCAGCGGGAGACGACTTTCAAACTTCCCAAAGATCGCTTGAAGAGTCCTTTTCGCTTTTGGCGTGACGAACCGCGGTCTTATCCGCGGATACCGCATTCGGAGAAAACGAAACGTGCTCCGGCGATGGTGCGGCTTTGGAAACCGGTTCGCTGCGATTATCCACAAGGGCCTTTTTGGCAGTCATGGCAAACGATATCCGCTTCTTTGAAAGCCGCGTCAAAAAAAGCTCCGCCTCGTTCACGACCGACTGCACGTCTATGCTGCGTTGCTGTTCTGGTGCGTCGCTCGGATAGCCGCCGAGATATATCGTCAAAAACGCTTTCTTCAGGCGGTTCGATACTATCAGCGTAGAGGTTGCGCGCCCCATCTTTACGGCCGCGCCGACGTTGTGGTATATGAAACCTGTCTCGCCGCCGTCCTGATAGTCCCATCCGGAAAATCCCATCTCCTTTGCCTGCAGCGGCCCCCACAGCACGGCCTTGAGCTTGTCCTGCGTGTCCGCCTCGTAGGCGTAAACGTAAACCCCGGCATCCATGACGTCCATTTTATGCACCCTCTTTATTTTTTAGACCCTTATCTCGCCAAGCATCGTCTCTCGCTCGGCAAAGGCGTTGTGCTTGTGTATCGATTCCTCTGACTCCGAGCGCACCACGACTATCGTGTCGTCGGCAAGGCCCGAATACGTCTCCACAACCTTCCTCAAGACGTCTCTCACCACGTCCTCCACGAACTTCGGGTTTCTGTGCGCGCGAAGCACTACCTCCCCCTCGTCCTTTCTCTTGAGTATCTCGAACGTGGGGCTTGAAAGAGAATTTTCCACTATGTCCACCAGGTCGTCGGCATCCACCGGCGCCTCCTCCGGAACCTCGAGAAGCAGCGTCGTTATGTTCCTCTGGTTGTGCGTGATGTACGGCATGCCCTTCACTGCGGCTGCCGCGGCCCCCAAATCCGCCGCCATAAGCTCCTTTGTCGTCTCCATGGCGCACGGGCAGGCGTTCATGCCTATCACCTTCACGCCTATCATCTTCCTGACCCCGCCGCCCTTCTTTGCCCTCGCCTCGGCTATGAGGGTGTAGACCTCTATTGACCTCTTGCCGCTTGGCGATGTCCGTTCGAGGAAATAATCCGCCATCGCCCTAACTTCGCTAGTGGTGGCGTATTCGTGCTTTTCAAGAAGGGAGCGGGCGACGAGCGCGCAGACGTTCTCTAGGCCCCTTGCAGGATTTTTGACGCATTCGTCCATTATCTCGCCTATCGCCTCAAGGTTGCGGCTCATGTGGCTTCCTTTTTGGGTTTCGGGCAGATTGACAAAGACGTCGAAGGTCGCTACGAGGTTCGACACGCGGCCCGTTTCGGACCTGCTGATCAGAACCGGCTTCTTCACGCCGGTTACGCCGACGCGTGTGAGCTTGAACCCGGCTTTCGGCTTCCAGGCCTGTACGTCGGGCAGTATCTCGTTCATACCGTTGGGTATTGCCAAAACCGTTATTAAATTGTGGTAATCCTGCACGAGCCTTACGAAAATCCTTTAATCACTCCGTTTATAACAGCGTCATGATGATAGAACTAAAGGTTGACGGATGGCAGGCGGGGGTAAGGTTCGACTCGGCGCATTTCATAGCTGATTACGACAGGTGCGGCCACCTGCACGGCCACACCTATGCCATCCACTGCAATGTTCTTGGAGAAAGGGACGAACACGGGATAGTGATAGATTTTACGGTAATAAAGAGGGCGTTGCGCGAGATAGCGGACGACCTCGACCACAAGATGCTGATACCAGACAGGATGGAACACACGAAACTGGACATTTCGGGAAAGAGCGTGAAGCTGGTGAACCGGGGCAACGACTATGTTTTCCCCCTCGACGACTGCCTTGTCCTGCCCCTTGAAGCGACGAGTGCCGAAAACCTTTCGGAATACGTTTTGGGCGAACTGATGAAGCGGATAGAAGTGCCACAAAGCGTAAAACGTATCAGCGTCGGGATTGACGAGAGCTACGGCCAGGGCGCCTGGGCGATCTGGCAGAAGGAGTGAAGCGGGGGGCGCGGGAGAATCCGGGAGCGTGAAAAGAATGCCTAAAAGAGCGGTCTGCCTCATATCCGGGGGCCTTGATTCCTGCACCACCGCGGCGATTGCAAAGTATGATGGCTACGATATCTACGCACTATCATTTCTCTACGGCCAGAGGCACATCCGTGAGATAGAGAGCGCGAAGGCGGTGGCAGAAACAGTCGGCGCGATCGAGCACCAATTCATCGAGATAGACCTTGGAAGCCTCGGCGGTTCGGCACTGACAGACGACTCCATCGAGGTTCCGGACGCGGGCAGGGATATGGATGAAAAGTCGCGCGAGATACCGATAACATACGTTCCCGCAAGAAACACGATATTCCTCTCATACGCGCTCGCCTACGCCGAGGTCGTGGACGCGGATGCGATATTCATAGGCGCGACGGCTGTCGATTATTCGGGTTATCCGGACTGCCGCCCGGAGTACTACGAGGCGTTCCAGATTCTTGCGAATCTTGCGACAAAACGCGCTGTCGAGGGTGATCCCGTCGAGATAAAGACCCCCCTGATAGACCTCTCAAAGGCCGAGATTATCCAGAAGGCAAAGGAGCTTGGAGCACCGCTTGAAAAAACCTGGTCCTGCTACCGCGGCGGAAAGAAGGCGTGCGGCAAATGCGAGTCCTGCGTTCTGAGGCTTCGGGGCTTTGCGGAGGCGGGATATGAAGACCCTATAGAGTATGAGGATGATGCGGATGACGACCACGCCGTAAAACCTCCTGCGGCTTGCGGCTTTGGCAACAAAGAGAAAAAGGTGAACTAATAATGATGATAAACGAGATATTCTATTCTATTCAGGGAGAGGGCAGGGAGATGGGGCTTCCCACGATATTCATCAGGACTACGGGGTGTAACCTTCGCTGCTCGTACTGCGATACCCGCTATGCCTATGAAAAGGGCTACGAAATGACGGCCGAGCAAATCGCCATTGCCCTGAAGCGCTTCCCCTGTAACCGCATCTGCCTTACAGGCGGGGAGCCGCTGCTTCAGAACGAGGCGGGAAAGATGATACGGCAGCTGATAGGCGACGGCTACGAGATTTTGGTGGAAACGAATGGTTCTATCGGCATAAGGAATTTCAATACACTTGCACCAGGTGAACGCAGGCAGCTGAAGGTGTCGCTTGACATAAAATGCCCCTGCTCAGGCGAGGAGGGCAAGATGAACTTCTCCAACATCGCTGAACTAAAACGGCAGGACCAGCTCAAGTTCGTTATCGGAAGCCGGACAGACTACGACCATGCAAGAAACGTGCTCGGCAAACACCTGGTATCCTGCCCGGTTTACTTCAATCCTGTCGGAGGCACGGACCCAAAGCAGCTTGTAAAATGGGTTCTCGAAGACGGTCTCAACGTTCATGTAGGGATTCAGCTTCACAAGATAATCTGGGGAGAAAAGAGAGGGGTTTGAAAACAGACGGCATCACGAAAAATTCCTTTGCAGCCAGTCTTTGAACACCGGGTCTGTTATCTCGTAATCTCCCCTTCCCGCTTTTTCCAGCAGCCCGATATTTTGCAGGTAGGCCAACTGTCTTGTGCTTTTTTTCAGGTCGTACCCCACCGCCCTGCTCGCTTCGGCTATGGTATTATGCCTGCTAAAACCTATGAGTATGGGTGTATATGTCGGGGACCGTTGACCAAGGCTAGAGAGGAGGTTTCTGAATTCGCTGTCCATTTTAAGGAGGACTTGTTCATATGCCTTTGAAACGACGGTATTGTCTATCTTCTTGGTCATGTTTGCAGCCGCCGCACCTAATCGTTGGACGTAGTCGGGGATGCAGCGGGTCAATGCCAGCATGGTTTCAAGGGCTTCGTTTGATATATCATATCCGCAAACATGGAAACGCGACTCGATGAACGTGCGTGCTGCTTCCTCTGGCAGGGGGCCGACTCGGATTTTTTCCAGCTGTCTGTAGAAAGGCGCGTCGCGGTTGTCCACCAGAGAGCTCATGAAGGTTGGTGAACTGCCACAGAAGATGTATCCAACGTGTTTTTGTCGCTGCACTATTGCCCGAAGCCTTTTGATATCGTCATCCTTCCAGCTCGTCCCTATGTCCTGAAACTCATCAAAGATTATCACAAACCGTTTTTCCTTGGTTTTGCCCAGAATATCGGCGTAGCCGAGTGCGGACTCAAAGAGTTCCTCGGCATCTACTTCCTTTTTGCCGATGCCCATGCGTACGCGGAAGTAGCCGCCGATCTCCAGTTCCATCTCCACCAGCCGAAATGCGATCTTGTCCCATCCCGCTTTCAAGTGCTTGGCAATGGCGTCACGGAACTTACCATCTCCTGTGCGTTCAATGTAGGCATCTTTGATCTCATTGGCGATTTTGCCCGCGAGTGTTCTCTTGTCGGTCACGCCATGGCAGTCGACGTAGACCATGACCACGTCCTGCATATCCCGTATAGCGCGGCGGAGCAACGAGGTCTTTCCAACACGGCGGAGCCCGAGCAGGCATACGTTAGAATGGGATGAGATATGTTGTTCCAGTTCCTTTAGTTCGCTTTCGCGATCTATGAAATACTCGTCTTCTACTGGGATGCCTACTTTGAAAGGTAGTTTCGCGACGGCCATGATACCACAATGAGGTATATGCAGCATTGCATATATGTTTTTGGGTATATCTAAAAAGTATGTAGCATTGCATATATGTTTTTGGGTATATCTAAAAAGTATGTAGCATTGCATATATGTTTTGGGGTGTATCTAAAAAGTATGCAGCATTGCATATATGTTTTGGGGTGTATCTAAAAAGTATGCAGCATTGCATATATGTTTTGGTGCATACGTTACATGTCGTGGCAATGTTGACATCCTGCTTCATAAAATAATATGGGGAGAGAAGAGAGGGGTTTGAAAAAGGGTTTTTGGGCTCTTAATATCCGCCATCTTTGGCAGTCCAGAATTCGTTCAGGCGTTTCTGAACCTTGACCAGCCAGATTATCATACCGGCGAGCGGCACGAATATCCAGAACCCGGATAAGCCGGTTATCGGCTTTTCCCGACCGTCTTCTTCGTACATGCGGCCGATGTAGGCAGGTATCAACCACGGAATTGCAACGAGGGGAATCGGAAACAGGAATTGGAATACCAGATACAAAACCCCGCCCCATCCCTGTCCGCGCCAATTCTTAAGTTCCTCAAACGTGCAATAATACCAGATTATGCCATATATTCCAAAGGTGATTATCATTAGAAGCAAAACGATGCCGGGCTTTCTTACCTTTCCCGTGCGCCTGCCAATTGGCGGATGCATCGGCTTTTCCATTTTGCCGCCTGCTTCCGATTTCACATATTTCATCGTATTTTTATCCGGTGTTTTTGATTTTGCCTGTCCCCCGAATCCACAACTGTGGCACACCGGCTTTGCGCCTTCTTCGACTTCTACAATCGTTCCACACTTCGGACACTTGACTCTTTTTGTCATTTGGCTTGCCTCCTAACCTATCCCAATTGTTAATTGGATTTTTGATATTTAAGCTTCTGCCTATATTGTGTGCCGAGTCGATAGATTTTATTGCTTTCTAAAATCGTTACTTTTTTACCCCTCGCGTCCAATACCCAATCGATGCTTCGGTGAACAACAAAGATGTAGCCACGCTCTTCTACGAGATAGCGGGCTATGGCGTATGGACGGTGGCAAAACATGGCTGGCTTGAGCAAGGCGACGCGCTGAATACGCTCACCTTGAAAAACCTTGAACGCATCTGGGGTATCTGATGGCTTTGGACGAAACGCTTCGCAGGCGGGCGGAACTGCTCAGAAAGGAAATCGAGGAGCATAACTACCGGTACTACGTGCTCGACAGCCCGACGATAAGCGACTACGAATACGACATGCTTCTAAAGGAACTCGAACGGCTTGAAAAGGGGCACCCCGGGCTTGCGACCCCTGATTCACCCACGCAGCGCGTCGGCGGCGCACCGGTCTCCGAGTTCGCGGAGGTAAGCCACAGAATACCGATGACCTCGCTTGACAACACCTACAACCCGGACGAGTTGCGCGAGTTTCACGCCCGCGTTATCAAGGCCGTGGGCGAAGTCGAATACGTCGTCGAGCCGAAGATAGACGGCCTTGGCGTTTCGCTTGTCTACGAAAACGGCGTGCTGTTGTGCGGGGCGACAAGGGGCGACGGCAGGACAGGCGAGGACGTTACAAGCAACCTCCGAACGATACGCTCGATACCGCTTCGCCTGCGCGGCGGCAAAGAACAGATTGGCGAAATCGAGGTTAGGGGCGAGGTTTACCTGCCTATTGGAAAATTCAAAAGCGTGAATGAGGAAAGGGGGAAGAACGGGGAGCCGGTTTTTGCGAATCCGCGAAACGCAGCAGCGGGTTCGATAAGGCAGCTCAACCCGAAGATTGCGGCCTCGCGGGGGCTTGACATTTTCACCTACACGCTCGCAGACCTCAGAGGTGATTTTCCAAAAACCCACTACGAATCTCTGGAACTGATGAAGGAACTCGGGTTCAGGATCAATCCGCTCATACGCAAGTGTTCCGGGATGGATGAAGTCCTTTCGCGGTGCAGGGAGCTAGAGGAGATGCGCGACTCGCTCGACTACGAGATAGACGGCGCCGTGATAAAGGTCGACTCGTTCGAACTGCAAAAGAAACTCGGCCTCACAAGCAAGCACCCCAGATGGGCGGTCGCATACAAGTTCGCAGCCCGAAACCGGACGACGAAACTTCTCGACATAGAAATCCAGGTTGGCAGGACAGGCAAGATAACGCCCGTTGCCATCCTCGAACCCGTGAACATAGGCGGTGTCACCGTCAGCAGGGCGACTCTCCACAACGCCGAAGAGGTGGAGCGAAAAGACGTGCGCATCGGTGACACCGTGATGGTGGAAAGGTCCGGCGACGTCATACCGCAGGTGGTAAGGCCGCTACCTGAAATGCGAAGCGGCAACGAGCCGCATTTCGTGATGCCTGGCGCGTGCCCCGAGTGCGGCAAGCCGCTCTCGAAGCCGGTTGGCGAGGTGGATACGAGGTGCACGAACAACTCCTGCCCGGCGCGGATATTGTGGAGGCTAAAGCACTTCGCGTCGAGGGATTCGCTCGACATAGAGGGACTCGGGCCGCAGACTATAATTCAGCTTCTCGACAAGGGGCTTATAGAGGATATCGCGGACATATTCGAGCTCAAAAGGCAGGACCTGCTCAAGCTTGAGGGCTTCAAGGAAAAGTCTGCAGGCAACCTCATATCGTCGATAGAAAAAAGCAGGAACGCGGAACTTGCAAGACTGCTAAACGGCCTTGGCATAAGGGAGGTGGGCAGGTTCACGGCGCAGCTTTTATCCTCGCGCTACAAAACCCTCGAAGCGCTCTCATCCGCAACAGAGGAGGAGCTTGCCGGAATAGCAGGAATCGGCCCCAAGACCGCGGCGTCGATAGCGACCTACTTCGCAAGCGACGAGAACGTTGCGCTGCTAAAGAAACTCTCCGATCTCGGGGTTTCGGCAAGAAAGGGGACTTGCGGCGGGCGGCTTGCAGGCAGGAAGTTCCTTTTTACAGGCTCCCTCGAATCGATTTCGAGAGGGGATGCGGAAAAGCTCGTAACCTCACAAGGCGGGATTGTCGCAAGCGGGGTTTCAAAAGACGTGGACTACGTCGTCGCCGGAAGCGACCCCGGCTCTAAATACGAAAAGGCGAAGGAACTGGGGATTGAGATAATAGGTGAAAGTGAGTTTTTCGGACTTGCTGGCCCCGTGCCAAACGGCTCTAAAAAACAAACCCAGAAAACGCTTTTTTGATTGCTTTAAATAACATCTAAACAATCTATCCACTATTTTTTTATACAGATAGGATGTTTTGTATATGGTCGATGCTCGCATGACATCGAAAAGAGACAAGGAGGATAATATGAACACAACCGGTTTGACAATATTGCTTGCTTTCGCGATGGTTTGCGGCACGCTCGGTGCCTTTACAGCGACGGCAGCCGAACAGCCGAGCCCGCAAAAGGATACGTTATGGATACATGCCAATCTGGATGAGGACCCGCAACTTTGGATGAATACCGACGGTAGCGACGGAAAAGATGCCGGAATGCTCGCGCTCGAATGCTATCCGGATGACCCGACCGTTGAACTCGACTGCCCGCTCGGGCCGGAATCTCTTGCCACATCACTGGAATTCGATAGCGCAGGCAAAGTGACCGTTGTTGTATGGCTAAGCGTGGGATACTTCTTTGGCGCCATCCCTGATTCGGGGCCCATGCTGGATGCGGAGGTAGAAGCGACATTGACTGCCGGAAGCAAGGTTATAGGCAGCGGGACGGGAACGGGAACGCTCACTCTGGCATCTTATGACGACAAAGCGGAAATAACGATAGAATTCACGCCACAGATAGGGTCTGTTTCAGAAGCCGACGGCAATCTCAATCTGCATATAAAAATAACCTACAGCCAGGGAGGGGCATTGCCGGGGATTACTATCGGCGGCCTTTTCTGCACAGGCGGCAAGGGAAGCGAAACGCCGAGCAGGGTGGAATTGCCTTTAAAGGAAATACAGATCGTCGACGATGACACGGATGAAGAACCCGGGGATGATTCCGGCGACGGGAATGATACCGGGGGAGATGACGTTCCACAGGATACGAAAAAAACCCCGGGCTTCGAAATCATCGCCGCAATTGGGGCGATAGGTTCGATGTTAATAGTGTTCCGCCGTAGAAAATAAAAATTCTTTTGATTCTTTATTCAATTTTGTTTTATTTTTAACTTCGGCTTGTCCTGTTACCGATTCGCATTAGCAAACTATTTATCCTGCAATAAGGAATAGTGTTAAGCGGGGTAATATGTTGATATCAGATATAGTCAACCGGGATTTCAAGCCGGTAGATAAGAAGGAGGACATAAGGTCCGTTCTCGGTTACCTGACCGGAAGCAGCAGGACGATGCCAATCGTTTTCGACGGCAAGCGGCCGTGGGGCACGATAGAACGAAAGACCGTGATAAAGAACAAGCTCAACGAGAAGAACAAGATAGAAAAGTTCGTCAACGGCCTGCCGGTCATAGACGAAAAAGAGGAGATGGAGAAGGCGGTTGAAGTTCTTCTCAAGTCCGGCACGGCCATGCTGCTTGTTTCATCCGGCGAGACGCTTGTGGGATACGTGCATTCAAAAGACCTGCTCGCGCATCTTGACAGCGGCCTATCCGCAAAATCCATGATGGAAGACCCGGGACGCATCAAGGTCATGAGGCCCGAAGATTCCATAGGAAAGGCGATAAACGGCCTTACGAGCAGCAAGCTCACGGTACTGCCGGTCGTCAGCGCAAAAGGGCGGCTTGAAGGCATCATCGGGATAGACGAACTGCTCAAGATAGAGATGACTCTTGAAAAACCGAAACACGGCGACTACCACACCGAGATAATATCGAACGCAAAGGATCTGCAGGTGGCGGGATTCATGCAGGAGGCCGTTCCGTGCTGCTTGCCGGACGACTCGCTTGGGCGGGTCGCGGAACTCATACGCGAGAACGGCTACGCTGTGGTGGCGGACGGCGACGCCTACGTGGGCATGATAACGCCGGACAGCGTCTTGAAGAAGACGAAGGCGCCGGCCGAGAAAACGGTCCGGAGGCACTTCAGGCAGACATCTCCCTGAATCTCTTCACCACGAATTTTCGCTCGAGCGACGAAAGGAAGTGACCGGCGCGCGGACCCCTCTGTTTTACGAGAAGGCGTAGGCAGGCATGAATACATGGTTCAGTTTTAGGAATCCTTATCCTGTAACCGGCAAATAAAAAAGATTGCAAACAATGCAATCATCGCCCCTACAGCACCCATAGATGGGATGGATTCAGACTGTGTATCTGATGGTATTGAGATAGAATAAAAATCGGTTTCATCCCAATGTTTTTTGCTCTGCTCGGGATAGTGTACAGATTCAGTCCAATCAAATCCGAACTTATATTGTGTCTCGAATCCAGTAATCATATATGTAGTCGAAACTTCTTTTTCCTCGCCAAAGCCTATTTCCCCTTGGAACATTGTTTTATTTGTCATTATTCCAGATTTATTAAAGATTAGAAGATAAATTTCATGAACTTCAGGATCGCATTCTACGCTTACGATGATTTTTACTTTAAATGTGATTTCAGCGTCATTTTTAGCGGTAAAATGCCCGGGCGATATCCAAGTGTCTCCGAAATCACTATCATCTTTGACATATCCATCGGTAGCGATACAGTGCGGTAAAATGAAAAGTAAGCCTACCGCAATCGAAAGGAATACACCATATTCAAAGGAACGTACTGCGTGCAACATATCCATCCCCCCCTAATGGTAGCGTATCTGCCTGATTGATATTTCCATGTCCAACTCTATCACCGTTGTCGTCAATCTGCGGACTCATAAGTCCCGGTTTACGCTCATATGCATCCCTGTCTCCGTCTTCCCACGCCCACCCTATAGACACTCCGCCACGCAACGAATCGAAAAATTCATAGGTAAAAATACGTGCATATGAATAATGTGATCCATCGGTGGATGTAATTACTATCCGGTTTGTAGCACTTAATTGCCAAATAAAGTCGCCAGAAAAACAAGCATCAATAAAAATAACACATTTACTATATAAAACCTGATCTAACCATGCATCAATTTCCCATGGGCGAATCGCTGCTAGGTCATTGATATCTTTCAAATAGAAATACCCTCCATTTTTACCGTGGTCTGTGAAATATACAAAAAGTTGTTTGTTTATCCCAAGAACCGAAAGAATAGTAAAAACCTGATCAATGTTTGATTTTGTTGCTTCATAATCCACATTAGGATGATTTTTATTAGTGCTAAGATAAAATATGTTTATATCTAAATATCCTCGTGCCTTTAGAGTGTTATATGCCTTGTCAGCTTCATCATCAAACCATGAATCGCTAATTGGCCCTCCCCTTACGATTACCGCGTAATCTAATTTGAGAATCACGGCGGTGAACTCATATTTAACTGGTCCACTAATATTTTCTGGAATAAATATATTGAAATATGTGCAATCATATTCAAGAATGTTATAAGTGGCGATCCACGTATCATTCTCAAATCGATTGTTTTTTATAGTCATATTAGCGTTGTAGAACTCACAATCGGTTTCTTCATTAGATGAAATATATACTCTTATCTCAACATTACCACTTATATTACATCTATACCATTCAATTGGATTGTCTTTGGTCAATGTTCCATAATAAGTTCCAGATATTATTTCTGTGGCGACATCAAAAAAACCATCTATGTTAACTTCACTTGCAGAATTTTCTGCAACACTTACTGGCATTCCCGTCAGCATTATGCTTCCTGCCAACAGCATCATTATTGTTAGTCCACCGATTTTTTCAATTTTTTCTTTCATATTCTCACGTTCATAATATTTTTTTGTCTACGACTATTTTGATAATATAGATAATTTATACTTCCTATTATATAACACTGTCGTTCAAAAATTCGTCAAACGCCGTATCTACCATCTACAATTCCCAACAAATGCCAAATTTACCGATTCTTCCAAAACAGGGTAACGCCCTAAGATTCTGAAGAAGTTAAGAGTGCCGTAAAAAAAAGGACGGCCGGCCGTTTCAGGAAGAAAACTCCCTGAATCTCTTCACCACGAATTTTCGCTCGAGCGACGAAAGGAAGTGACCGGCGCGTGGCCCGCGCTCCTTTCCAAGCAGGGCAAGGTATATGGGCGCAAAGGCCTCCTTGGGGTTCAGTCCGAGTTTTTGCGCATCTTCGTAAACCGCGTCGTGGATGCTCTCGCCCGTCCATGCAAGTTTTTCGTTCTCGAGCGTGTCCGCAGCTTTCGAAAGGAACCTTTTGCCGGCATCTCCCATCTCTACGTCCGGCTTGTCTGCCGTAAGCTCGAACCTTACCATATCCGGTGCGAAGTTCTGCACCCAGTAGCGGGCGTGCTCGGAACGCTCTTCGAGACGCTTCAGGTCTTTTTCGCCCATGTTCTTTGGTATCGCGCCCGACCTTGCCAGTATCTCCCTGACGCCTTCGAAATCATCGGCTATCTGCACGACTGTCACAAGGTGCCGATAGGGGATATGCACGGGCAGCGCGGACGGAACGCCCCCGGGCTGGCTAAGCTCGTAGGTCCGCGTCTGGTCCTTCATGCCGGCGCGCTCTTCCGTCGCCCCGAAGTAGCTCTTTTCGTATTCGTCGTACTCGTCGACGAGCGAAAGTATGCCAAGGCCCGGGTCGAAGTCGATGTGCTTTCCGGGCTGGCGGCTCATCAAAAGGAAACGCAGGACTTCGGGCGGCGTCATCTTGAGCATCTGCTCGGCCGATACCGATGTTCCGGTGGACGAGTGCATCGCGCCCTGCCCCTTTAGCTGTATGAACTCGTAAACCAGATGCTCGGGGTAAGGGTATTCGTATACCGAAGCGACTATCTCCTTGCCCGTATCCCAGCTTCCGCCTGCGGCCGCGTGGTCCTTTCCGAACGCCTCGAAGGTGACGCCAAGGAAACTCCATCGCGCTGGCCAGTCGACGCGCCACGCAAGCTTGCCGACGCCGTTCTCGCGTATGTCGATCCTGCTCTTGTGGCCGCAGTCGCACTCGTATTCGATGTAAGGGAATTCGTAGAATATCGCGCGGGTCGCCGTCAGTTTTCTGCACGACTGGCACTGCACGTTGAACGGTATCCAGTTCTTTGGCAGCTGGCGCTTTGAAACGCGCTCGATTATATCGCGTATGCCGTTCATGTTCTCCATCGCAGCGACTATGGCGTCCTTGTACGCGCCGGAGTTATACATTTCATAGGCCCTTAGCACCCTTGGCTTTATTCCAAGTTCGGAAAGCGCTTTCAGGAACGGCTCGAGGAAGTGCTCGCTGTAGCTCTTGTGTTTCCCGCACGGACATGGTATCTCCGCAAGAGGCATCCCCACGTACTTCGAATAGACTTCCTCGTCGAGAAATGGATAGACCTTGCGCAGGTGGTCGTAGTCGTCCGCTATGTATATCAGCTCCGCATCCACGCCGCCGCGGTGCAGCAGCGCCTTGTATACGGCGTCGGTCGTGAGAACCTCGCGCATGTTCCCTATGTGTATCGGGCCTGAAGGGGTTATAGCCGTCGCAAGCACGTTCCGCTCCCCTTTTGCGGCCACTTCCCCTGCCTTTACGTCTGCCCAGTGGACCATATAGATTACCTCGGTATTATAATTCGATTATGCAGTAATTAAGCCTTTATCGTCTGCGGGTATGTCACTTGCGTTTAAATCACTTTATCCTGCTTCCCGGCGCTATCTCTCCGGATGCCTTCGCGTTCATGCCTATGAACGAACCCGCGCCTATGATTGTCCCGGGCGCTATCGCGCTGTTGAGGCTGGTCTTGACATTGTCGCCGATGATCGCGCCAAGCTTCCGCCTGCCTGTTCGGACCATCTCGCCGTTATAGGTCACATTCACCTCTTTGCCGTCGAGGCGCAGGTTCCCTATCTTCGTGCCGGCCCCCAGATTGACCCTTTCTCCGATAACGCTGTCGCCGACGTAGCACTGGTGCGGCACGTTCGAGTCCGACATTATGACGCTGTTCTTAACCTCGCAACCGTTGCCGATGTGGCAGCGGTCGCCGATGACGGTCGTGGGGCGTATATAGCAGTTGGGCCCTATTTTGCAGTTCTCGCCTATCACGACCGGGCCCTCCAGATATGCGCCCGCCATGACGAGCGTGCCTTTCCCGATACATACAGCGCCCTTTATCGTCGCGCCGGCTTCAACTTCGCCCTCAATAGAACTTCCCATGCCAGAAAGCATCTTTTCGTTCGCATCCAGAATGTCCCACGGGCGGCCGAGGTCGAGCCAGCCGGAGACGCGGATACCGCGCATCTTCCCGCCGGATTCTCGCATCAGCATTATGGAGTCCGTGAGTTCGTATTCGCCGCGCCTCGATTTTTCAGTCCTTTCTATGCTTTCGAATATCGAAGGGGTGAAGCGGTAAAGCCCCGCGTTCGCAAGGTTGCTTGGCGGCTGTCCGCTCTTCTCGTGTATCGAGGCGACCTCGTCGCCCTCCATCGCCACGACCCCGTAATCCGAGGGGTTCGGGACTTCGAGAAGCGCCATCGCGTTGCCTTTTGCGGACGCGATTCTGGCGATGTCCCCGCTTGAGAATATCGAGTCGCCGGACATGAGCAGGAACTCCTCTGCGACTAGATTCTTGACCGTGCCAAGAGCGTGCGCGGTCCCCAGCGGCTTTTCCTGAAAGACGTAGGATATCTTCGTGCCAAGCCGCGCGCCGTCGCCAAAATGGCTGCGTATCTTGTCCGCCATGTAATTTACTATTATGATGAACCTCTCTACTCCCGCTTCCATTCCGGCGCGCACCACATGCTCGAGTATCGGCTTGCCAGCAACCGGCACCATCACCTTGGGGCGCGTATTCGTCAGCGGGCGCATCCTTTTTCCTTCGCCCGCCGCCATTATTACCGCAGTCTTTATCATGCTCCCTACTCCACAGTGACTGATTTCGCGAGATTTCTCGGGCGGTCTATCGAACAGCCTCTCGCCTTGGCGACGTAGTATGCGAGAAGCTGCAGCGTGACTGCACAGAGAAGCGGCGCAACGTCAAACGGCGCATCCGGTATTCTCAGCACGATGTCCGCCTGTTTCTCCACATCGGTGTCGGAATCGAAAGCGAGCGCGATGACGGGCGAGCCTCTCGCCTTTATCTCCGCGATGTTCGACAATGTCTTCTCGTACGTCGGATCGCCGGCGACTATGGCTACGATGGGCGTATTTTCGTCGATAAGTGCCAACGGGCCGTGCTTGAGTTCGCCTGCCGCAAAACCCTCGGCGTGGACGTATGATATCTCCTTGAGTTTGAGGGCGCCTTCGAGCGCGATCGGGTAGTTCTGCCCGCGGCCTATATAGAACGCGGCCGTCTTTTCGGCGATTCCGCTTGCCGCCTGCATGACCGCATCGCGCCGTTCCAGTGTTTCCTGCACGAGCCGCGAAAGCCGGTGCAGGTGCGACGAGTGATCTGCGACCTCTTTTGCGCTTATGTTTCCGGTTAGCTGCGAGAGCCGAAGCGCCAGAAGCTGCAATACGACCATCTGCGTGGTGAATGCCTTTGTCGAGGCGACGCTTATCTCCGGACCGGCCCTTGTCAGCATGACGCGGTCGGCAATCCGCGTGATGGTGCTGCCGATTACATTAGTGACTGCATATACCCTTGCGCCCGCCTTCTTCGCCTGCTTGACGGCGGCAAGCGTGTCCGCGGTCTCGCCTGACTGGGTTATCGCGACTACGAGGTCGCCGCTTTTGGGCATTCCGTAGTATCTGTATTCGGATGCTATCTCGACGTTTACAGGCAGGCCTGTGCAACGCTCTATGAAGTGTCTTGCGGCGAGACCCGCGTAGTAAGAGGTGCCGCAGCCGACGAGGGTTATGGCCTTCAATCCGCTTGCATCCTCTTCCCCGAGCCCTATGTCGATTATCGGTTCGGCTGGCGAGATGCGGCCCATTATCGCCTCGCGAATCGCGGACGGCTGCTCGTTTATCTCCTTTAGCATGTAGTGCTCGTAACCCGACTTCTCGGCCTCGTCAAGCGACCACTCTATCTTCACGATCTCGCGGCATACCCCTGCGCCGTCCATATCGGATATCGATACCGAATTCGGCGTGATGGTCGCCACGTCGCCGTCTTCGAGGTAGATTACGCGGTCGGTGTGGCTGAGCACCGCGGTGGCATCGGACGCTACGAGGTTCTCGCTGTCGCCTACGCCGATTAGAAGCGGGCTTTCGTGCCTTGCCGCGATGAGGGTGTCCGGATTCGACGCGCACAGAACCACGGTCGCAAAGGAGCCGCGGATCTTCTTTAGCGCCCGCCTTACGGCATCTGCAAAAGAGTCGCATCCTGCGGATTCCTCCTCTATCAAGTGCGCTATCGCCTCGCTGTCGGTCTGCGACAAGAACAGGTGCCCGCGCGATTCAAGTCCGGCCTTTAGCTCGCCGAAGTTCTCTATTATGCCGTTATGGACTATGTGTATCTTTCCGGTGCAGTCGCTGTGCGGATGGGCGTTCTCTTCGTTGACCGCGCCCATCGTGGCCCACCTCGTGTGCCCTATCCCGCAGGCGCCAGCGGAAAGGGCGGTGATTTTCTTTTCAAGCCCCGCGACAGGGCCGACCGCGCGAAGCAGCGTTATCCCGCTACCGGAAATCACCGAAAGCCCTGCCGAGTCGTAGCCCCGATATTCGAGCCTCTTTAACCCTTCCACTATTATAGGTACCGCGCTGCGGTAGCCGACGTAACCGATTATCCCGCACATCATATCACACGCGCATTGCTCGGAATCGTGCCCTGTATCACTTTCAACGGAGCCACGTTGCATCCGCGGCCCAGAATCGTGCCTTCCCTTGCCACCACGCCATCGCCTATAACCACGTCCTCGCCAGCCAAAAACCCGAAAAGTTCGGCCTTCTCGTAAGTGTTGCCAACCTCTATGCGGCAAGGCCCGGACGTATTGCTCGAATTGCTGCCAATAGCCGCCCCTTGCGATATTATCGAGTCCGATATCCTGCACCCGGAACCTATTTTGGAATCGCTGCCAACGAGGCTGTTCTTTATGCAGGAGAACGGCCCGATTGCGGCGTTGTCGCCTATCAAAGTGGATTGCGAGACGTATGCGCAAGGTCCGATATCGCAGCCGGCGCCTATCCTTACGGGCCCGACGATGTAGCTCCCGGAGCGTATGGTGCTGCCCCGGCCTATCTCGACATTGCCCTTTATCACGACCCCTTCCTCTATCGTGCCCGCGGTAGAGCCCAAGAGCGACGACATCAGCTCCCCGTTCACCTTGAGCATGTCCCAGGGGTAGACTACGTCCATCCATGCGCCGTCCGTTACCACGGCGCGAACACCGAATTTTTGCGTTGTGAGTTCCCGTATTATGTGAGGTATCGTCAATTCGCCTCTCCCGACGCACCGCTTTGCGACATCAAACACACTGCCGTTGAACTTGTATATGCCAAGCGATATGAGGGCGCCGTCGGAGTTGCGCGGTTTCTCATCCAGTTTTTCGACCAGGTTCTTGCCCTTAAGCGTTACTGCGCCGTATTGGGAAACGTTGTGCGGTTCGTTCTTTGCAAGGAGCGCGGGCGCATGACACGACGATTCGAGCAGGGAGTAAAGCGTTTCTGCGAAAATCACGTTATCGCCGCCAAGAACCAGAAACTCGCTTTCACCTTCGAGCGCGCTTTGCGATACGAGCAGGGCGTGGGCCGTCCCCAGTTGCCGCTCCTGAAAGACATAGGATATCTTCGCGCCGAACCGCGCGCCGTCGCCGAAGTGGTCCATCACCGCCTCTTTCTTGTAGCCGACCACGATCGATATGTCGGTTATGCCGTTCTTGACAAGCGCGTTGACCACGTATTCGATTATCGGCGTTCCGGCAAGCGGAATCATCACCTTGGGGATGGTTTCCGTGATAGGGCGCAGGCGTAGGCCTTCGCCTGCGGCGAGGATTAGGGATTTCATGATATCAAATAGTAATGGGGTGGTGGGGTTAAATAGATTTATTTGTAAGCGAATTATGCGCAACGGTTGTTGTCCCGGTTTTTTAGTTTTTGAGTTTTGACTAAACCGCTGAATTTTAAATCAAGATGCCTGCGAAATCACAAATTCACGTTTGTTTTATCTGGGACTATAAAGATAAAGAGTTATATATTTTTATTGTATTAATCCCAACGCAAACTATGAACTCAACTATGAAAAATATGAAAAGCGTTAAATCAGATCCAATTTCCGGGTATCTGCTGGGCGCAGGTGAGATACGGGCGCTCTTGGCTGTCGCAGCCGGAAAAAAAAGCATCTGCTCACTTTCGGAGGCTGCGCAACTGAGCGCGCCGCGGGCGTATGCGATCGTAGCAGGACTTGCAAGAAAGGGATTTCTGACTCTTGAAAGGGAGGGGCGAACAATGAAAATATCCCTTTCCGATTCGCGCCACGCCCATTCGTTTCTGGTACTTGCAGTATCGCGCGAGGCGAATCTGGAAATCACGCTCCGAGATTCGAACATGAGAATACTTTTCTCGATAATGTCCATTCCCAAAACCAGAAAAAGAATTGCCGAGGAAGTGCGCCTGAGTGGGGAGAGCGTGAGGAAGTATGCGAGACGCCTGATGACTGCAGGGATGCTGAGAGAAGCGAACGGGAAAATAGAACTGTCGCCGTCGTTGCCGCAGCTACGGAAATTTTTGGAAGACTCAGCCGATTTCATAAATCGCAGGATTGCGCTGACACTGAGCAAAAACGCAGTCGTCGCGTGGGAGCGCGGGCTTGAGGCGATTATCCGGGTGCCGATAGACGAGGAGCCGGACGCCCCTGAAACGGCGCTCACTGCAATGGCGCGGCACGGAATAGATATAATGACAGACTACGGCTATTATTACATCCCCCCGGAGAAGAAACTAACGGTTGAGGATGTTGCGTTACACACACTTCTGCTCGACCCGAACAGCGTCAGGTATGCATCATATGCGCTACTGTTTCTGAAAAAAGAGGGCTTTGAGAGGAAATATCTGCTCGAAAAAAGCGGGGACTACGGCATTAAGCGTACGGCTACGGCCATGGTCGAATTCCTGGCCGGAAAAGAAATCGAGAAGCATCCTCTGCCTTCGAGGGAAGAATTCGCCGACATGTGCAGGCTTTATGGGGTGAACAAGTGAAACTTTTCACGAAAAAGGAACTGCTGGAAAGGATTGCGAAAATCGGAAGCGCGCTGCCCGAGAAAGTAACGGTGTATATGATCGGCGGATGCGCCATGTCCCTGCGCGGTGAAAAGGAGGCGACAAAGGACGTAGACTGGATAGTGGACTCGGCAGAGGAGATGCGGCTAATGGCAAAAACGCTGAAAGTGCTCGGTTTCTTTGAAGCGGTGGCGCTCCCAAAAGAGTACGTAAATCTCGGAACTGCGGCCGTGCTGAAGGACATGGGCGGATTCCAGTGCGACCTCTTCCTGAAAAAGGTGTGCAACGCCCTCGTTCTGTCGGACGGCATGAAGAGAAGAGCAACGCCTTACGGAGACTTTGGAAAGCTGGCAGTC
>PGXE01000020.1 GCA_002838935.1 Thermoplasmata archaeon HGW-Thermoplasmata-1
TTGCTTGAAAAAGGAACCAGAATGCCACCAGTGTCAGCGGGTGGTATTTTAGAAAAAAGTTGCAATATTAGCTAAATAGGTTACGGGTCGGCCTCGATTTTACTGGATTTTATCATTGGTTTATCTTAAATGAAGATCATTGTAAAAAGTTTTCATTCCGGTGGCGTAAAGAAAACATCATCTTGCCGTTCAAACGTATCCAGGGTTATGCGGCTGCAATTTCCGCCAATCGCCAGAGTCACCGGCAACGGAGCGAGATTGAGATGGTCTTCATAGCCATTTTGCGTGAACTTGAGAACAAGACAGCTGCCCGGCGCTATCACTACGTCGAGCGGCTGGAGCATGAGCGTCACCTGCATCTCCTGCCCCGGAATGACGAGTTGTCTTTTTTCGCCGCCGTTGAAACCCAAATCGACCTGCCCACAGCCTACCCGTTGCATCGAAGAACCATCTGCTGTCGAATACAACAAGGCGGTTATCTGCCCACCGGACATCTGCGGCGTTACGGTGAGGTTGATTGCCGGCGAACCTGCGAATCGCAAGCCGTTATCTATCGGTTCGCTTATGAAAACCGGGCTTTCGGAAGAGCCGAGTATGGACATCGACGCTTCGCCTGAATCGCCCGAAGGGTCCGTTGAAAGCTTTCCATCTACCGTGAGATAGAACGTAACGGAGGCGGTATCCTTCGGCGGCCACGTTTCCTCATTGCGCCATCTACCTGAAGAATCCTCCACCTGCGCCCTTGGCCCCAGATCGACGCTCTCGTTCCCCTTGAGCCAGTAATCGAACCAGTGGAGCAATATCTCCTGCCAGTCCCACCGCATGTGTTCGGTGCCCTCGATCTCCATCGAATCCGGATGGTGATGCCCCCACTGGCCGAGCATGTGCTTTACCGCGAGGCCCTTATCTTCCAGCGTGTTTATCCAGGGATATGCGTTATGCGGGTCAACATTCCAGTCCTGCAACCCGTGAACCAATAGGATGCTTCCCTTGTAATTTTTTTCCAGGTCTGGCCGATAGTTGCGGGCGGCCCAGTATCCAAGCGGGTCGCGCTCTCCGGTCAAAGTGCTGTATACCGACATCGTCGCCCCTACCGGGAACGAAACGTCGGCTATGCCTTCAGCCGTGTTCTTGGCGCTGCGGCCGTTATCCGGGTTGTTGTTTGCAAAACCATAGAGGTAGTAAAGCGTATGAAATACCACTGGCGCCCTGCTTTCTGTGCCGTTCTTGAATAACAGCGTGAACATGTCGCTTATGCCCGATATCGGCACTATCGTTTTCAGGTGGGGGTTGCCGGTGGCCGCCACCTCCCACGGCGTCGAACCGTCGTAGGATTTACCAATCATACCCACGTTTCCGTTGCACCATTCCTGTTGCCCAAGCCAGGTTACGGCCTGATTGAGGTCGGCGGCCTCCTGCGGGCCGCAAAGGTCGCTGCCTCCGCCGCTGTTCGCACTCCCCCTTATAGGTATGAGGGCAAACGCGTGTCCGTGGGGGACGAAATTCTCGGCCCAGCGCCCTATTCTTTCCTGAAATACCTTGTTATCGGGCATGGGCGTGAAATACGGTCCGGCGTCGGCGATTACAGGTATTTTTACGCCTTGTGGGACGTTCGGCTTTATTATTCCTATCTGGATGTCCGTACCGTCGAGTTGTTCGCTCTTTAAATATACGACTTCGCCCGGAAGCATTTCATATAACCCATCCTGCAGAACGCGGCCGGAAACGTAACTGCTCTCCTCCATACGGTAATCGCCCGCAAAGACCGCGGTATTTGAAAAACCGCCCAAGAAACCGGGTTCTTCATCGGTCGTATCTTCTTGAGATTTCTCTTCGCCTATGCAACCCGCAATGGCGGCAAGAATCAATCCGGCAACCGTTGTAACGACAAACAGTCTGTTCATTTTTATCTACCTCCAGGCCAAACTCGACTAAGAATCAATCCGAACCGCAAAAAGCGTCCCGGTTGACTTTTAGATTTCCAAAGGGAAAAGCAATTCATATAGGTTTGGCTACCCGGCCGATAAAAATAGGGTGGCGGGCACGATCCTATTTTGACACAAAATATGAAAACCGCGTCCGGGCATGGCATTTTATTGGACTGCGTCCGTGCCGGCATCCGCAATCCGTATCTTGTCTATCTCTTCGGAATCTATGAGGGAATATCCGCTGTCGCTCTTGACAAGTTTTCCCGTCACCCGGACGACGCTGCCCTTTACGTCGCTTTCCTTGTCCGTCAGAACACCGATGGTGTGGCCGTGGTCGCTCAGTCTCAAGAGGAACCTCTCCCGGTAGGGTATCACATCAAGCACCACGCCTTCGGTCTTTACCCTAAGACCGCTCTTTCCGGCAAGTTCGGCAATCTTGAGATGCTCGACGTAGCCGTCGCTCTTTGTCCATAACCTGTTGAACTCGCTGTTTAGCCTTCTCAAGAGTATATCGTCGACAGTCCAGAGCGCCATCTTGCCCGGCTCTATCTGTCCGGTAAATATGAGCGCGCGGTTTTTGCCGAGTATAAAATTCGAGCGCACTTCAGGGTTCTTTCTCACCTCGGCGCTGGAAAACGTCCGCGCATCGACGGCGTCACGCACAACCACCTTTGCGCCGGCTGGAACCGGAACCCCCTCGAGTTTTTCAGCCACAATCAGGGGGTCGCTTATCTCGCTCAGGCTCCATACCGAAGTAAGCTTGGAATGCTCCTGCTTGCCAAACACTTTTTTGAGCCCGAATTCCACGGCAACAAGCGCTATGACGATACCTACAAGAGTGCCTATCGAAAACCAGAGGACATCCATCGCTCTCACCTTTAGTAGCTAAACTATATAGCGTGTTTTGGCTATATACATTTGGATTAAGATGACCAAACTGACATTTCTTGGCACCGCAGGCGGGCGTTTTGCCACAGTGTTCCAGAAGCGCGCCACCGGCGGCATATACGTCACCGACAAAGGCATAATGCTACACCTCGACCCGGGTCCGGGAGCGCTTGTCAGGATGCACGAACTCGGACTTGATCCTACAAAGACGGATGCCCTTCTGATAAGCCACTGCCACCCCGACCATTATACCGATGCCGAAGTCCTGATAGAGGGAATGACCCGCGGCGGCATAGATAACAAAGGAGTGCTGATAGGCTCCGAAAGCGTGATATCCGGTTTCGACAACATAGGCCCCGCTGTTTCAAAATATCATCTCGGCCTTCTTGCCGAAACGCATAAAGTGGCGCCCGGCGACCGCATAAGGCTAGGGGAATGGTACGAGGCGGAAGCCACGCCCACCCAACACAGCGATCCCACCACCGTCGGATTCAAGCTACACATGAGCGAGGGAACGATATCCTACGTTTCCGACACCGCATATTTCGAGGGGCTCGCGGAGGCGCACAAAGGCTCGCGGTTAATGGTGATATGCATGACGCGGCCGCTGAACGCCCGGATACCCTACCACCTATGCACCGAAGACGTGGTCGAGCTGGTCAAGATTGCGAAGCCAAAGCTTGCGGTCATCACGCACATGGGGATGAAGATACTGAAAGGCGACCCTTCGTTCGAGGCGAACTGGATAGCCGAGGAAACCGGAATCCCCACCATCGCCGCAAGGGATTATATGAGCATCTATCTCGGTGACAAAATCGAGATAAAGAGGATGCTGCCTGTCAGAAATCCCTAAGCTTGCGCCTGCCTTATGCAACCCGGACATCTTTTTTTTCGCTTTTTTTAGAATTCCACTCTTACGCCACGAACTGGAAGATCAAAAACAATATAATTCCGCCTATCGCAAAGAGGAAAGGATTATCCCAGGTATGCGGTGCTTTTGCCTCTGCCAATGTCATGACAATCGGAAACGCGATTAGCGCAGTAATGAATTGTATTATAGTAAATGAATTAATGAAAAGCAATACTACGACAAACGAAGTTGCAAAAACACACGCACTAATCCTTTGGATTAGTTCTATCTCGGAATCAAAGATTCCTCGACTAATACGCGAACCGAAGTCGCGTAGCGACTGTTCGCGTATACAGTCCACGGCATGAACGAAGTGAATGCCGGGGACGGGATCCGAACCCGCGACCTCCTGATTTCTCAGGATTTGGCGTGCGCGCCAAATGTCCACGAACCTCTTTAGGGTCATGCCCTATGAGTCAGGCGCTCTAACCAGGCTGAGCCACCCCGGCGTTGCGATTGCGAAGTCTGGAATACAGATTCATATATAAAAAAGAAAGGTTTTGGAATCGATGCCTAAACGCTGGCTGCATCAGATATCAACACCATATCAAATATCGAAAGCGGCAGCCGATATCAGGGACTGCATCTCGCAAGGGTCCTTGGGAACGGTATCGCATCCTTGATGTTCTCAAGTCCGCATATCCAGGCTATCACGCGCTCAACGCCAAGGCCGTAGCCGGAATGCGGAACCGAACCGTATCTGCGGGTGTCGAAGTAGAACTTGTAGTTCGCAGGATCCTCTCCGTCGCGCTCCAGATATTTTTTCAGTTCCTCCACGTCAGTATCCCTCTGCGAGCCGCCGACTATCTCGCCGTAGCCCTTTGGCGCAAGCATGTCGAAACATTTCGCCACCTGGCCGGGCGCGTCTTTCGCCGCCGGGTCTACGGGCTTGTAGAACGCCATCGCTTCCTTTGGATAATGCGTTACGACAACGGGCGTGTCGAAGTGATTCATTATCGTCTCTTCCTCTATGGTGCGAAGATCCTTTCCCCACGGCACGTCCATGCCGTCCTTCTCCTTTAGAAGCTTCAACGCATCAGTGTAGGTGATGGTCGGGAAAGACGCGTTCAGGCAATGTTCCAGGTCGGCGGTTTCGCGCCCGAGAACCTCGAGATCGTCGCGGTTGTTTTCAAGAACCTTGCGTATGATGAACTTTATCTCGTCCTTTGCCACCTCGGAGCATTCGTCTATCTCCATCCATGCGGCCTCCATCTCGGCCATCCAGAACTCGGAGAGGTGGCGCGATGTCTTGGATTTCTCGGCACGGAACGTCGGCGATACGTCGTAAATCTTCTCAAGCGAGAATATCGCCGCCTCGGCATAAAGCTGCCATGTCTGCGAGAGATATGTCTTCTCCCCGTAATATTTCACTTCGAAAAGCGTGGAGCCGCCCTCGCACTGGTTTGGCTGCAGTATCGGCGGAGTGAATTCGCAATAGCCGCGCTCCCTGAAGAACTCGTGTATCGCGCCGGTGACCGTCGAGCGTATCTTCATTATCGCGGTCATGTAGCGCGAGCGTATCCAGAGGTGGCGGTTGTCGCGCAGGAACTCCTCGCTCTGGTCCTTTGTTATCGGAAATACGTCTGCAAAAGACACGACCCCGAATTTGTCGGGGTGTATCTCGTAGCCGCCGGGTGCGCGTTTGTCCTCGAAAACCTTGCCGCTCACAACAACCGAGGTTTCTATCAGCGCCTTCTTGGCGTCGTCGAACTCTCTTTCCGGCAGTTCGTCCCTGCTTGCGGTCACCTGTATTATGCCGCTCGAATCCCTTACCACGAGAAACGCCTTGCTGCCGCTTGACCTCGTCCTGTATATCCAGCCGCGCACGCCGACCTTCTTGCCGGCATATCCGCCGCCTAAAACCTCGCGTATGGGTATGATTCCGCAGTCCATCTTATGCACGCTCTTTTCAATACGGACTCAAAGTAATAATGGCCTCAAATAAATGCGTTTCCCCGGATAAATGTTGCCGCGGCAGCGAATTATCGGCAAGGTGCGCTAAATCAATGTTCCAAATAGCAAACTATTTTAGGCTTTTGCGCTATGGATATCAAGGAAAAAAACCGCTGCCTGCAAGGATGTGTAGAGATGGAATATGAAACCATATGCATGGGCAAAAAGAAGAGAATAGCCATAGTTGCCCACGACAACAAAAAACCCGAACTGCTCGAGTGGGCAAAGGAGAACGCGGAACTGCTCAAGCGGCACACCCTATACACCACTGGAACGACAGGCACCCTCCTGGAAAAAGAGCTGGGCCTCGATATACACAAACTCCAGAGCGGCCCGCTTGGCGGCGACCTGCAGATAGGCTCCATGATAGCCGAGGGAAAGATAGACCTCCTGATATTCCTGTGGGACCCGCTGGAATCGCAGCCTCACGACCCGGACATAAGGGCGCTGCTCCGGATAGCCGCGGTGTGGGACATACCTGTTGCCTGCAACCGCGCTTCGGCAGATTTCATCATCTCGTCGCCGCTAATATCCGGCGAATACGGCCGCATCGTGCAGGATTTCAGCTATTACCGGGACCGTTTTATCTCAAAGTAATCGTACAGTGACCGCGCCAATCGCGCAGCAATCGCGCCCCATCGTGGATAACTGTTAAATCCGATGATTTTATACCACGGGTTATGTCAAAGAGCATACACGATGTCAAGACCGAAATGGAAGAGCGGTGGCGCAATTACTGGGAGGATAAAGCGATATACCGATTCGATGCGAAATCGAAGAGGCCCAGTTTCCGCATAGACACTCCGCCGCCGACGGTTTCGGGCAACATGCACATCGGCCATGCTTTTTCTTACGCGCAACAGGATTTCATCGCCCGTTATCACCGCATGAAGGGCGAAAACGTGTTCTATCCGTTTGGCACCGACGACAACGGCCTCCCGACCGAACGGCTCGTAGAGAAGGTAAAGAAGGTGAAATCCACGCGCATGCCACGCCCGGATTTCGTCCGGCTCTGCGAGGAAACCGTCCGCGAGATAAAGGATGACTTCATATCCGACTGGAAGCGGATAGGCATGAGCTGCGACTTCTCCAACCCCTATTCCACGATAGACGCGCACTGCCGCAAGACGTCGCAAAGGTCGTTTCTGGAACTCTACGAGAAAGGACTCGTCGCCAGGCAAAGCGCCCCTTCCATGTGGTGCGTCAACTGCCAGACCGCGATAGCACAGGCAGAACTCGAAGACAGGGAATTGCCTTCGACCTTCAACGACGTAACCTTCACGATTGCCGAAACCGGCGAGAAGATAACGATTGCAACGACCCGCCCCGAACTCCTGCCCGCCTGCGTCTGCGTCTTCGTCCACCCGGAGGACGCCCGCTACACGCGCCTTGTCGGCATGCAGGCCATAGTCCCGCTCTTCAACCAGAAAGTCCCGATATTCGCCGACCAGTCCGCAAATCCGGAGAAGGGGTCGGGCATTCTCATGATCTGCTCCTACGGCGACCGGTTCGACGTCGATGCGATAAACCGAAAACGCCTTTCGCCGAGGGTTTGCATATCGCGCGACGGCACAATGAGCGAGCTTGCGGGAGGGTTTGCCGGACTGCCGATAAAGGAAGCGAGAAAGGCGATACTCTCGAGCCTTGATGAAAAGGGGTTGCTCACCGCAAAACACGACATAAACCACGCCGTGAACGCGCACGACAAGTGCGGAACCGAGGTCGAGTTCCTCGCAACGCCGCAATGGTTCATAAAAGTCATCGACAACAAGGAACGGTTCAAGGCCGCAGGCGACATGATAAAGTGGCACCCGGAAAGCATGAAGGCGCGCTACGACAACTGGGTCGAGAACCTCAATTGGGACTGGTGCGTCTCGAGACAGCGGCACTTCGGCGTTCCGTTTCCGATATGGTATTCGAAAAAAACCGGCGAACCGGTGCTTGCAGACATCGACCAGTTGCCGGTCGACCCGCTTTCCGATACGCCAAAAAACCTTCCCGCGGGCCACTCGAAAGAAGATCTCGAACCCGAAATGGACGTTATGGACACGTGGGCGACCAGCAGCGTATCCCCCCAGATAGTTACGAACTGGATAGGCGACGAGGATTACGATGCCGATTTCGACACCATGTTCCCGATGACGCTACGGCCGCAGGCGCACGACATCATACGGACGTGGGCTTTCTACACCATAGTCAAGAGCATCTACCACGAAGGCAAGATACCGTGGGAACACATACTGATATCCGGAAACGTTGCAGACCCCAAGGGCGAGAAGATGTCAAAGTCCAAGGGCAACGTGGTTCACCCGCGCGACGTCATAGCCAAATACTCGGCCGACGCCATGCGGTTTTGGGCCGCCGGCTCAAAGCTGGGCGACGATCTCGCATACATGGAAAAGGACCTTGTGACCGGGCAGAAGTTCGTCACGAAGCTGTGGAACGCGTCCAGTTTCGCAGGCATGCACCTTGAGGGTTATGACGGCGGGGATGCGGAGCTTGAGACTATCGATCGCTGGCTGCTCTCGCGGCTGAATCGGACCATAGAATCCGCGACGGCTGCGTTTGAGGCCTATGAATATTCCAAGGCACGGTCCGAGGTCGAACTTTTCTTCTGGCGCGACCTTTGCGACAACTACCTTGAGATAGTGAAGGACCGCTTATACAACTGGGAAAAACGCGGGGCAGGTTCCAGGAGGGCTGCGCAATACACGCTTCACCGCGTCCTGCTCTCCATAATAAAGATGATGGCTCCGATAATGCCGTTCATAACCGAGGAGATCTACCAAACCCTCTTTGCCTGCCGTGACGGGGCTATAAGCGTGCACGTCTCGGCGTGGCCGGCGGTCGAGGGTTGCCGTTTCGACGAAGAAGCGGAAAAGGCGGGCGACGCCGCAGTCGCAATCATCGGCGCGGTAAGAAAGCACAAGACCTCGAAGTCCCTCTCGCTCCGGGCGGAGATAAAGCGGCTCACGATAGATTTTGAAAAGCCCGATTCGCTCAAAGGCGCACTCGACGACATATTGGCCGCGACAAACGCATCCGAGATAGTCTTTGGCAAAGGCGACATTCCCTGCGACGTGCCCGGGCTGTCGATATCGGTCGAAATGTAGCGATCTAGCCGATATCGCATCTTTTATCAGCACCCTAATGCATGGGACGTTTTTACCCATTTAGTATAATCTCTAAAATCCTTTAGCGCGCATTATGTTTTTTGGCCCCAAGAATTAATACCCGCTCAAGGATGCTCTTTTGATAGAATGCCAGAATTCACAGTCATACTGGTTGAGCCGCAGCACCCGGGAAACGTGGGGGCGATAGCCCGCTCGATGCAGAACTTCGACGTTTCACGGCTCGTCCTAGTCAACCCTATCGATATAAACTCCAAGGAGTGCCGGGACAGGGCGGTCCACGCGCAGGCGGTTCTCGACGAGGCGGTCGTGGTGAAGAGTTTCAAGGAGGCGGCCGACCGCGTCGATTATCTCGTCGCTACTAGCGCAAGGACGAGCGTCAACGAAAAGCACCACATAAGAAACCCGGTGCCTGTGCGGGAATTCGCAGAAAAGATATACGACCTGAACGGCAGGGTGGGCATTGTTTTCGGCCGCGAGGACGCAGGATTACTGAACGACGAGGTTGCCGCCTGCGACAGCCTCATACGCATACCGACGAGCGCGGATTACACCTCCCTGAACCTCTCGCATGCCGTTCATACGGTGCTGTATGAGCTTTTTTACGGCAAGGATGAAAAAGCGTTCATGACGCCGCGCAAGACCGGAAAGACCGAAAAGGACAAGCTTTTCGAGCACTTCGACCTGCTGCTCGACTCCATACGGTATCCGGACCATAAAAAACAGATAACGAAGGTCATGTTCCGCAGGCTCATCGGAAGGGCGATGCCTTCGGAATGGGAATACCATACGCTCATGGGCGTCATACAGGGCGCACTGAAAGGAATGGGAATATTCAAACAGGTAAAAGAGAGCGACGAGGAATTCGAGATTCCATACGAGGTTGCGCTTGAGATGCAAAGACTGGGGCTTTGAAGAAAAGGTCAGGCCGTTTCGAGCGTGAACATCACGCCAAGCCCCTTTAGCGCAGTGTGTATCTTGTCTGCGAACCAGACGAGGTTATCGACCCCGGTATCCTCCGGCCATTCGTAAACGAAGTCGTAGCTGCCTCTCGCCGCAACGAAGCCAAGGCTCATCAACTGGTTTTTTACGTCTGTCGGCGAAGCACCCTCGCTGTTGAACATCACGGTAAGATATGTCTTCACTTTTTCACCGCTTCCGGATTGTTTTGTGAGTATAAATAATTAAGGAATGCCGCAGCCAATCGGATTACCCGCCCATATTCAAATACAGCCTCGCACCGAAATAGAAGTTCCATTCCGCATGGCGACTTTGGCAGGTCATCCGGACATGGGTATCGGGACAAACGACACGATGAATATCGCCACCGCAAGCACCCCGAGCCATTTCCTGCGGGAATCGAGCGGGGTTATGTCGTTTAGCGGCGGAGGGTGGCGCATTCCGAGAAGTAGCACTATGAGCCCCATTATGAGCCAGCCGGAGTAGGGTTGCATGAGCCCGGGGATTCCGATAAGGCCCAAAAACAGCATCGCAGCCACCACGAAGAACGAGGCGTACCTCTGCCTGTCGCCGAGAAGCGCACGCGCTATGTGGCCGCCGTCGAGCTGTCCTGCCGGAAGGAGGTTTATCGCCGTAACGAGAAGGCCGACCCATCCTGCAAAGACGGTCGGATGCATGAGGGAACCATCCGGGACCTTTACTAACAGTTGCAACAGCATGAAAAGCAGGGGGCTCATTATCGTGAAGGTGTGGGAAAGCTCACCCTCGGGCACGACGGGTGCGAAGACCGGGTTTGCCCTCCAGAGCAAAAGCCCTACAATTATGACGGGTATGGACACAAAAAAACTCATCAGCGGACCTGCTATGCCTACGTCCAGTAGCGACTTGCGGTCAGGCATCGGGTCGCGCATGCCTATCACGGCGCCAAAGGTGCCGAGGTTTATTGCGAATACGGGCGGCACCGGAATGAAGAACGGCAGCGATGCGGCTATGCCGTGCCGTTTCGCAATATAATAATGAGAAAATTCGTGAAGCCCGATTATTAACATCAGCGGGAATGCGAAGGAAAGGAATCCCCAGCCAAGGTTTGAAGGCATTATCATCTGCAGATACACCTGCCCCGCCGCAATGTCGAAATTGCCTGCGACGTTCGATATCCAGTAAAGCGAACCGGCGAGCGTGGTGGTTATCACCGTGGCTATCAGAAGCGCAACGTTCACCCACGCCGGCTTGCCGCGGACTTTTGGTTTTGGCAACACCAAAAGCAGTTGCTCCCCGCCTTCAGTGCGCAGCATGGGGATGAGGTTCTTCGCATAGAACGCCTTTCTGAGCTTATCGAAGTTTTCCTCGAGCCCTGACTCATCCATATAGATGAAGAACACGGCCACGTTGCCGTCCGTTCTGGCGTCGTACACCTGAAAGTAACGTTCCACCTCGGGGCGCATGCTATCCAGATTGACTGGTTCGAAAGGCCTGAAATAATCGAATTCCTTCATTGTTGCTCACTTCCGGAACGTTTCGAAATACCTGCTCGCCGCGCGGTGGACGGCGTTTCTGTTTTCGGCGGAAGAGAAGACGTACATGCGCCAGTGGTCGAGTTGCGCCTTGTTCAGGCTGTTGACAAGCGTCGAGACCTCGTCAAGCGGCTTCACCTCGCCGTTGCGGCAGAGTATCCCCGCCTTCGTTTCTCTCAACACCGCTTTTTTGGGAACGTCTACGAATATATCGCCTTCCGGAAAGCCGGTGTCGGAAAGCATCTCCGCGACCGCTTTTTGCCGCCACGCCTCGTTGGCTATGTCCGCCCCTAATGATTCGCTTCCCTCGGCATCCAGTTCGAACGCGCGTTTGAATATCCTGCGCTCGTCCACAAGCGCCATCATCCTACCGGCATATCCGCCCGCGCCGCGCAGTTTGCAGACGAGATCCGAATCGTCCATCTTCTGGAGGTCTCCGACGGTAAAAAATTCGCGCCCGACCGCATCTCTTATCGCGGCCCGCATCATGCAGGCGACTGCGCGGGTGGTGTGGTGGGCGTATACGCTTGGATACATCAGGAAACGCGTGACGAGCAGCGACTCCACGGCCGGAAGACCAGATTCCTTTACGACGATACCGTTTTTGTGGAAAGCGAGCGACGAAACTATCCTCTCCGGGTCGACCGACACCTTCACGCCGGTATAATGCGCGTCCCTCGCAAGATAGTCCATGCGGTCGACGTCTATGTCCCCGGAAACTATGCCCGAGTGCTTCCACCTGCCGCCTATCGCGCCTGCCACGTCGCGGGGATCCACGCCCCCCGCCGACAATATATTGCCTATCTTCGACCATAGGATGATATCCTGTGAAAGCTCTTCGTGGGAGTTGACCTTGTCGGCAAGCAGCGGCTCCGTCAGGTGGCTGAAAGGGCCGTGGCCGAGGTCGTGGAGCAGGGCCGCGCATTTGACGACCTGGGCATCACATTCGTTAAAACCGAGCACCTGCGCGCATCTTCCTGCAAGATGGTATGCGCCAAGCGAATGCTCGAACCTGGTGTGGTTTGCGCCGGGATAAAGGAGATTTGCATAACCGACCTGCTTTATGCGCCGCAAGCGTTGCATCTGGGGAGTATCCACAAGCCGAAGGGCAACGTCATCAAGGATTATATTCGAATGAACCGGGTCTCGGATGGTCTTCATCACTCAGGAATTGCCGCGCGGGTTTGTAAGTGCTTCGGTCTAAAGCGCAAGGATGCAAAATGAACCGTACGGTCAGGCAGGCCAATCCCGTTAAAAATGGTTTTTCGAAAAACAATATATAGCCCTCCCCGATATGCGTAACCACGCAAAGGAGGGATTTTATGTTCTCTAAGAAAAGAACCAAAGTGTTAATACTGGGCGCAGCAGGACGCGACTTCCACAACTTCAACACCTTTTTCAGGAATAACAAGAACTACGAGGTAGTGGCTTTCACGGCAACGCAGATACCTGACATAGAAGGCAGGCTATATCCCAAGGAACTCGCAGGCAAACTATACCCGCACGGCATCCCGATATACGACGAGAAAGACGCAATGAAACTCATCAAGGAGCTCGACGTCGATCAGGCGGTGCTCGCGTACAGCGACCTTCCATATCCATACGTGATGGAAAAGAGCGCGATGGTCAACGCCGCGGGCGCAGACTTCATCCTGATGGGGCCAAAACACACCATGATAAAGTCGAAAAAGCCGGTCATTGCGATAACCGCGACGCGGACAGGCTGCGGCAAGTCCCAGACGAGCCGCGCGATATTCAAGAACCTCGTCGACATGGGCTACCGGGTCGCATCCATACGCCACCCCATGCCATACGATCAGGACCTCAACAGCCAGACCGTCCAGCGCTTCGCATCCTACGAAGACCTCGACAGGTACCGCTGCACCATCGAAGAGCGCGAGGAGTACGAACCATACATAGAGATGGGCGGCGTCATTTATGCGGGCGTCGATTACGCGGCCATCCTCAAGGAAGCGGAGAAGGAAGCGGACGTCATCATATGGGACGGCGGCAACAACGATTTCGCTTTCTACAAGCCCGACCTCTACATAGCCGTCGCAGACCCGCACAGGGCAGGCCACGAGGTCAGCTACTACCCCAGCGAAGTGAACATGCGCATGGCGGACATAATCATAATCAACAAGGTCGACACCGCAAAGCCAAAGGACATAAAGACCGTCGAGGAGAACGCGAAGCGCGTGAACCCGGCTGCAAAGATAATAAAGGCGTTCTCGCCCGTAACCCTCGCAGACCCGGAGGCGGTCAGGGGCAAAAAGGTCCTCGTCGTAGAGGACGGGCCCACCCTCACCCACGGCAGCATGAAGTACGGCGCAGGCAAGGTGGCGGCGGAGCAGGGCGGCGCAAGGGAAATCGTGGACCCCCGTCCGTGCGCGGTCGGCTCCATCATAGCCACATTCGAGAAATACAACCACCTCACCGACATACTGCCCGCGATGGGATACGGCAAGAAGCAGATAAGCGAACTCGAGGAGACCATAAACAACTGCGACGCGGAGGTCGTGATAGGCGGTACGCCGATAGACTTATCCCGCATAGTAAAGGTCAACAAGCCCATCGTGCGCGTCAAGTACGAGATGGCAGAGGAATCCGCAAAGGAGCTCATGGTCGAGGTCAAGAGTTTCCTCGACGGATACAAGAACTAAATTTTATTTTAGATCCTTTTATTTTTGACTTATTTTACTAAAATTCATTTTTTTCTTTCTATTCTTCAAAGCCGATTCATTCATTCATTCTCTTTCTCTGCGCAGGTATCTGCTTCACCGCATCTTTTTTGCCTCTTGCAATTTCCTATCTGCTTTAGCGCGATGAGCGGCGGAATGAAGAGGAATACCACAAAGACGGCGTCGAGTGTGAAGTATATCAGCAGTGTGATTCCCACGCATATCGCTGAAACTATGGCCGTATGCCACCAGGTCCATGCAGGCATCTTGTGTTCCATGCTCTTTGCGAATACGTAACCCCTATAAGAAATTGGCGCGGGCGGCTGTACGGCGACATGATAGTATAAATTCGTTAGTATGTTTTATATAAGTGAAACAACTATCTAATTATGAGTGATGATAAAATGGAAGATTGGGTAACTTGGCTCTTGACCGCGATATTGACAGTTTTGCTGAACGCATTGTTCATACACTTTGCAGCAAGCATGCTCATCAAAGGCAAGCAAACATTCTGGCAAGCGGTCATCGTTGCCGTCGTCGGCAGCCTTGCGGCAGGCCTTGCCCTCGGGTTGATTCCCGGGATAATAGGCATAATCGTGGCTTTGGTCGTATGGTGCCTGATAACCGGCGCAGTCTATCGGACGAGCATCTGGAAAGGACTCCTCATAGGCCTTGTGGCAGGACTTATATCTTGGGGCGTGAGCGCGCTGGTGGGGGGCATTTTTTAAATCCGGCATATCGCAAATTTTTACAACTCCTAGTTTTATGATTTTTTCTTACCTTTGAAACATTGCCTGTTTTATAAACAATAACGCAATTACCAAGCGATTACATGACCAAAATCAAGATAGCGCTCGTTTCCGCAAACCCGGCACTTGGGAACAAGGAAGCTAATATCGAAATCATGAAACGGCACGTCTTCGAGAGCGGCGCCGACATAATAGCGTTTCCCGAAACGTTCCTTACCGGCTATGGCGGCAGGCGCGTGTTTTGCGCGAATGCCGAAGACGAAAACGGGCCTTCGATACAACTCCTCAAAGAATGGGCCAGGGAAAAAAGGTGCTGCATAATATTCGGCGCGCCCCTAAAGCACCCCGACCCAAAGAAACGAAAGGCGGGCATCCTCGTCAATGCCGGTGTCATGGTTCAGCCGTCGGGCGAGGTGAACGTCCAATACAAGAACCACCTGCCCAATTTCGGCCCGTTCTCGGAAAGGCGATTCTTCGAGCCGTTCGATGGCACAACGGTATTCGACACCCCGCTTGGAAAAGTGGGCATCATAATCTGCTACGACCTCTTTTTCCCTGAAGTCGCAAAGTCGCTCGCGCTAAAAGGCGCGGACATGCTATTCAACATCACCTGCTCCCCGATGCTCTCGAAGAACTTCTTCGAGGCAGTGCTTCCCGCACGTGCTATAGAAAACACCTGCTTTGTCGGTTTTGCAAATATCGTGGGGCAGCAGAACAAGCTCGAATTCTGGGGAGGGCCACAGCTTTACGGGCCGGCAGGCGACCTCAAGATACGCGGGGATTACATGACCGAATGCAGGGTGGAATATGCGATTGACCTAAAGGAACTGCAGGAGCGCAGGAAACTTCGCCCCACACTATCCGACTCGCGGCCGTTCCTCTTTGCAGACATCTCGGGCTTCCTCAAAAAACGGGAAAGGGTTCGCAGAAAAAAGGATAAAATCCGGGCGACCAAAATCAAAAAAAGTGATAGCAAACCAACTGTTTGCGACCAAGTGCGTGAATCTACGCATTTATGTCCGCAAACAAGTGAGTTTGCGGATTCAACGCAAAGCCAAGCTTTGCGTACACGCACGGCACGCGAACAACAACTCGCGTATCACGCCAAAACGAGCGGAGCGAACGAAGGACAAAAGGGGGAAGAATCGTGAAGCCGCAGGCATACGTATTTGACCTCGACGGCGTGGTCTATCGCGGCGGCCATCCGATAGAAGGTGCGGTCGAGAAAATAAACTCGCTTATCTCCGAAGGTGAAAAGGTCATTTTTCTTACGAACAATTCCACCCTGACGCGCGGGCAGTTCGCAGAGAAACTAAAAAAGGTGGGCGTTATGACCGATGCCGGAATGGTGATAAACTCGACCTACGCCTCCGCGCTGCACCTAACAGAGGTTTTTGGAAGGCCTTGCTGCGTCTATGCCGTGGGTGAATGCGGGCTCGCGCAGGAATTCGAAAAATACGGTTTCGAAGTGATCCGCCACGATGCCCGAACCGGGCGGGCGGATGCGGTCGTGGTCGGGCTGGACCGCGAGTTCACATACGAAAAACTCAGGTGCGCCCACTCTCATATAGCCGCAGGCGCGAGATTCTTTGCAACGAACGCGGATTCGACGATGCCGGTCGAACACGGTTTTGTCCCCGGATGCGGCTCGATAGTGGCATCGATACGCACCGCAAGCGGCATCGAGCCCGAGGTTGTGGGAAAACCGCACGACCCCATGATGCGGATTCTGATAAAAGAATACAACCTGCAGCCGGAAAAATGCATACTCGTCGGAGACAGGCTCGACACTGACATCGTAGCTGGAAACAAATTCGGTTTTTACACTGTGCTCGTGCTTACAGGTGTTTCCTCGCGCGAGGATGTAGAAACGGGTGACATAAAACCGAAGAGAATCATAGAAAGCCTGACGGAACTTTAAAAGGAGCGTTCCAAATAAACTCACGTGACAGGCCGTTTTTTCAACGCCGCCGGCTTCTGCCACTGCGCGATGGCTACACCCGCGACTGTCACAAAACCGAACAGGACCGTGAACCAGGTTATCTCGTCGCCAAGCCAGAAGTGCGAGATTATTGTCGACTCCACAGGTATCAGGTAGACGAAGAACGTGAGCCTGCTTATTTCCATAGTATCAAGCGCCTTATACCACCAGACGTAGGCAAGAGCCGACGGCAGCAGGCTCAGGAACAGTATCGCGCCCCAGCCCGATAAAGAGACCGCACCAAGCGACGCGATTTCCGAAATGGCGAAGAACGGGGTTGAAAGCGCGAGCATCAGGCCGCCGGTCATGACGTAGAGCGCGACCAGTTCGAGCGGTTCGTATTTTTGGCTGTTGAGCGTCATCTTGCCGAGTATTCCTGAAATCGAATATGAGAAAGCAGTTATGAGTTGCAGGAGATTTCCATAGAAACCGGAACCCGAAAAATCGAACCGCCCCCCCGTCAATATGAAGAACACGCCAGTCATGGCGAGTATTATGCCTATCGTCTTGATGGGGGTGAGGCGCTCCTTAAGGAACAGGGCAGCCATAACTATCGTGAACACGGGCCCCGAACACTGTATTATGCTGGCAATGGACGCGGAAGTGTACTGCATCCCTATGTTCTGAAGGACGTTTGGGATGGCGACGGCAGTGAGGCCGAGCGCGAAAAGCAGCAGCCAGTCGCGCGGACTTCTTCGGAACATCGCAGGGCCATAAAGAATGAACGCGACGACGCCGATGACCACTGCCGAGATAACGGATCGGAGCATGCCGAGCATGAATGGCGAAACGTGGTCCAGCCCTATCTTTATGAACGGAAATGAAAGCGCCCAGACCAGCACTGATGCCATTATTATGCCGTAGATATAGATTTTTGATGCGGCGCGCGGGGTTTTCATGTTCGACATCCATTGTCCGCATTCGGCAGCAAGATTTAAAAGTGAGCATTTTTTAACCCATCTGTTTAGGCAGAACCGGTGGATGCATGAAAATAGGTAAAATAGCGAAATACCGCATAATCTCCCAGGCCATCTTCTTCGTCGTTGCGAATCTCGGCTTCATTATCGGCATGACCGGGATTGTGTATCCGTTCTTCTATTGCTACGCCTCCCCGGGCGCCTGCGCATCCTGCCCGCTTGGCATCATAGAACACTCCGTTTCCGGAGGGATGCTTATGGCCGGCATGTTCCTCTACGTGATATTCTTCATCGCGCTCGTCGGCCTCGTTTTCGGCAGGGCGGCGTGCGGATGGGCATGTCCGATCGGAGCATTGCAGGATGCGATAAACGCAGTTGCGGGCAAACTTCAAACCCGCCTGAATAACCGCGCCGCCGCCGTTCTGCCCTCACGACTCCCCGGCAAGATGAAATATGTGAAATACGGGCTTCTTGCCTACGTGGTTTTGGGTTCGGCGGTCCTGGCTTTGCCGACCTTCACCGACCTGTGCCCCGTCGGCGTGCTTACCGGCACGTTCCCGCAACTGGCCTTAAACCCGGGCTCGTTCGCATTCGGACAATACTTCGCGGTTGGTATGATAATATTCTCGCTCTTCGTGGCCCTTATCGTTCTTGTCGGCCGTGGCTGGTGCAGGTGGTTCTGCCCGATAGGCGCGATGTTCGCAGGCACCAATAAGATTTCGATCCTCAAGCTCCGGCTAAGGGGCGATAAGTGCGTGAATTGCAACGCTTGCTCCAAGTCGTGCCCCATGGCGATAAATGTCCCGGAAGATGCCGAGCGAAACCCGGAATGCATACTGTGCGGCAGATGCGTCGATGCCTGCAAATTCGATGCGCTGAGGATGTGAGAATATGACAAAACTGACCGGCACTGTGGAAAAAACCGACTTCGTGCGGCTTGCGGCGGTAGTCGCCGTCGCAGGGCTTTTCCTGCTCAGCGGCATCGCACTTGACGGTTACGCCAAATCGAAGGCGACAGGTTCTGTCCTCTGCCTTTCATGCATAAAACTCGAACCAAAGACGGACATCGAGTTCATATTCGAAACCGCAAACGGAAAAGCGCATCCGGGCTTCGTGCTTGACGCGTTAAAAACAAGACCGATACTTATCGACTATAGTCAGGACAACTGCAAAGGGTGCGAGGAGATGCACCCGTATTTCGTTACCCTCGGAGAAAAATACGGCAACGGTTGCGAGTTCCTTTACATAAATATCGGCCACGTCGATTCCGCCACGCGGGAGACTTTCAATACATACAACATCCTAGGCGCACAGGGCGGTACGCCGATGTGGGTGATGGTCACTCTTGCATACGACACTGAAACGCAAGGCGTGAGGCCGGCGTTCGCCGTGGGTTATGGCTTTCTTGCAGAAGAGGGGGATTCGAAACCGACTCCTGAAAAAGGGGCGGAGAGATTAGAGCAACTCGTCCTTGACGGCATGATGCTCTATAAGCAGAATGCCGCGTTCTGCTCCGGAAAATGCAGCACCTGTCTTAACGTCGCCTGCCCGAAGAACTGAAAAATTGATTAATGGCAGCCCTGCCAGGATTCAGGAACGAACCTTTTCCTTTCGCTTCGCTCAAGCAAAAGCTTCACCAAAATCGAACAAGC
>PGXE01000119.1 GCA_002838935.1 Thermoplasmata archaeon HGW-Thermoplasmata-1
GGTTGGTAGAATATGTTAATTTGAGGGCCCGGGCCGAGATTTGAACTCGGGCTAAGGGATCCACAATCCCTGATGCTAACCAGGCTACACTACCCGGGCCATTTTGCGGATTTCGAGAAGGTTTGACAAGAAATGCTTTGCGGAAGCAGTCAGGCATACGATTTTCCATATTAATTAATTTCGATTGAACTCATTTTAAAAATAATTTCCGGGCGCCATATGGCCGACTCGTAAATCGTAAGCATGCAGGGATATTATATACGGGATAAATATATCGTATTCAAAGCGATAAAATAGATTTGGTGAGCCGTTTGAAAGAAGAATTGGAAAAGAGCATAAGCAGTCTCGTAGCGACACTCTTCGAGAAACGGGCGTTCGCACGCATCTACTTATATCTCCTTCGCCACCCGAAAAGCGAAGCGGACTCGATAATCTCGGGAACCAAACTTCATCCAAGCACCGTCCGTGACGCGCTTGTAAAGATGAACTCCGCAGGCGACGTGACGCGCAAGAAGGGCGAGACCGAAACCGTCGGAAAGAAACCCTACGTGTATAGCGCGGTAAACCTGAAGGAGATCGCGGTGGCGCGGATGCGTGACATCGAACGCAAAGTGAACGCGATATTCAGACACGCCGATGCGGAAACTACTGAAAAAGAGCAATAATCAAGTAAAATAAAGTAACGCGAAGTGAAGTGAGGATATGACGCTTGCGACGAAAGGGGTGTTTGTACGCGCGATAACAAAACGCCCGAAGACCATACTTCTTGTATTCGTAGCCGCAAGCATACTGCTGGGGTGTTTTGCGCCGGGGGTAAAGATAGACTCCAACATACAAAGCTACCTTCCGCAAAATTCGGAACCCATGAAGACACTCGAGCATATAAGCCGCGACTGGCCTGTCGACATGATAGTTCTATACGTGACCGTCGACGAGGCGACGAACGTGGCGACGCTAAAGGAACTCGACAAGCTAGAACGGTTGATCGATCCGCTTTACAATCCCGCCGCTTCCGATATCGGCATATCGAGGACGAACAGTATGGCGTCCATGATACGCGAGATGCATTTTCGTCTTACCGGCATAGACGACGTGCCTGACCAACAGGAGATTGTCGATATCTACCTGCAGATAATACCGCCCGAGTTTTCGTCGAAGATGGTCTCGGACGATGGTGAAAACGCAGTCGTATTCGTCTTTGCCAAAAACGGCGCCGACCAGGCTGCGGTGCTCGGGTTCGTCAAGGAAGAGACAGGCGGCCTGAAATTCGACCGCATAAAAGACGTCGTCGCGACCGGGATTATACCCCTAAGCCAGGATACGACGAACTGGGTCGCCGACGCTATGGCGATACTGGCACCGCTCTCCTTTGCAGGCGTCTGCATAGTCCTGTTCATATTCCACCGCAACCTCAAGATACTCGTCATCGCGGGCGTGCCGCTTCTGCTCTCGCTCATGCTCACGTTCGGCCTCCTTGCGCTTTTGCCCCTATCATTCTCGCCGCAGATAGCCATGTCCGCATCCATCCTGATAGCGCTTGGCATAGCTTACGGCCTCCATCTGGCAAACCGTTTTTCGGAAGAGAAAAAACACAGGTCTCCAAATGATGCGCTTGCGGCGGTAATCAACACGAGCGGGCGTGCGGTGCTGCTCTCGGCGCTGACGACGATGGCTGGTTTCTGCTCGTTGATGATAATCGACCTGCCGCCGGTGCGCTCTTTTGGCTTTGGGCTGGTCATCGGGACCTTTTTCTGTTACGTCTCTTCGATGGTAGCGGTGCCGTGTCTTCTGCTCCTTTTTGATTACGAAAAGAAGGGGCGCGCTACGGCCTGGCCCGGGCTTATGAAGGTGCTCGACCATCCGAAAAAGACCATTGTCTTCGCAGTCCTGATCACCCTGGTGTCGATGGCCATGCTCCCTGCGGTGAAGACCGACTTCGACGTTACCGAGATGCTGCCAGACGACGTCCCGAGCGTGGGCGCGATGATGGCGTATTCGGAGAAGTTTGACGCGGGCTTTCCGGGAATTTATGCGGTCACGGGCGATATCATGGAGCCAAGGGTGCTGCAGGCGATGGACGAACTCCAAGGGGATATAAACGCCATAGACGGCGTGACTGCTTACAGCATAGTGGATTTCTTCAAGTACCTAAACAACGGGCAGATCCCGCAGACGCGGCAGCATGCCCAATTGCTCGCCGATAACATGCTTTCGGAAAAGCAGCGGGCGGCGATGCTCGACGAATATCGGATGCGTGCCATCGTCTTTGTTGATATGCCGGATATGCCTGTAAAGGAACTCGGGGAACGCGTGATATCGGTGCAGGAGGTAATCGAACGGCATAATTCGGGTTTTCCCGGAACCATAACCGGCCTTACCGGCGTCGGTGCGTTCATACACGACGTGGTATCATCGCTTATGAAAGACCAGTTCGTGACAGTATCGCTCTCGATTGTTCTCGTCCTGCTCTGCCTGCTTGTGATATTCCGGTCCTTTGGCTACAGTTTTATGACGCTGATGCCGCTGCTCTTGGTCGTTCTCTGGGAGCCGCTCTTCCTTGTGATGACAGGGGTTTCGATAAGCCTGCTCTCCATGATGATAGCATCCATAGTGGTGGGCGTCGGCGTGGATTTCGGCGTTCACATGACAGAACGGATAAAAGACGAAATCTTCGAAGGGCGCTCAGGGCTTCAGGCCGTGAGCGAGGGCATATCGAAGACTGCGCCGTCGCTAGTAGAAGCCACATTCACGATGGTGGCCGGCATCGCGCCGGTGTTCATACTTGGCGTCGATTCCATAAACCAGTTTGCTGGATTAACGATAATCATGCTTGCGGCATCCTGCGGCACGGCGTTGCTGATACTCCCACCAGTCTACGGCATAAGATACGGCCACTGGCTTGAACGGTGGGGGAAAAAGCAGCTTGAGATACGGAAGATAAAGGAATTGAGATACAGGTTGAAGGAAGAAGTAAGAAAGAGGATTAGGGGCGGATGAACCTTTTAAAATTGGGTCTAAATCCCTTCCCTTGGTTAATTTGCAAAATGGGTTAATTGGTGCAGGGAAACAGATGAACCTTTTACGAAAAGCTTCACTAAAAGTGGCGGACTTTCGCTTCGCTTCAGTCCACCTAATAGATATGACGGATAACCTTGGTTAATTTG
>PGXE01000120.1 GCA_002838935.1 Thermoplasmata archaeon HGW-Thermoplasmata-1
TTTGAAACGTCGGGAACGTTTATGTTGCGCTTCTGTGCGACGGCAGCGCCGCAGACGCCGACCCCGCTTTTTATCGCCGTATGCTCGGTAGGGCGCCCGATGTAATTGTGCAGTTCCAGCAGGTCGCCGCGCAGGATGTATATCCCGGTCCAGTTGAATTTTGAATCGGCACCGCGGATAAGCCGCACCGATTCCTTCAGGATTTCGTCGGTCTGGATGCCATTCCCCTTCATTTCCCGCAGCTTTCCACAAATCCTGTCCGCCATACGCAGGCGGCGCCTCTCTGCAACCTCGCGCGTGAAAGGAACGCGGACGATGTTCCCGCATTCGCCGCATTTTATGCTTACTGCTTTGTCGAGCGTGCGCACCGTGGCGTTTTTCCCGAAGACAAGGAAAGAGCCGCACTTCTTGCATATCCGGCGCTTGTATTCGCGCGGCAGTTCTATCTGGTAGCGCATCGCAATCTTGCGCGCCAGCTCCGCATATCTTCTGGCGCGCCCCATCCCGGGCTTTTTCGACTCCTGCTCTGCAAGTCCCAGAAGTATTTTTATCCGCTCGCGCCCGATGTCTCTTATTTCCCCTTTGCTCTTGTGCCTCATCTTTAACGGGATACTATCGTAAGCGCGGAAATAAAGATGATTGCCGGAATCATTTGATATAAAGCCCGTATTCCTTTTTCCTGTGCCCAATCCGCGCGTATTCCTCGGAGCCCTGCCTGTGCGTTATTTCCACCACCCGGAACTCGGCGGCTTTCCCATGCGCGATGAGTGCCATTCCCTTCTTGCGCAACTCGTCGATGGCAAGCCCTTTTCCCGCCTGTATGTAATCCATTCCTTCTATTGTCTTCTTCTTTTCAACCATTGCCGGCGCCCCACTAAGCGTATTGCGCCGGAAGCGTAAATAGGTTTGCATTTCGCGGCGGCGCTGCGGCTCATCAATCAAAACCTTGAATATCCAATACCGGATTCCCCCTTGCTTCGCCAATCATCGTTTTAATTTGGCAACTGCGCGCCCGCGTGGGCTAGCCTGGATATACTAAGAGCCTGCGGAGTTCTTGACCCGAGTTCGAATCTCGGCGCGGGCGTAAACTCATCAATTTTGCAAACACACAAAGAGCGCCGAGTTTTATGCGCCGTTCGGCGCAAATGTGTCGCTGATGCGCCACACGATTTGCGCACCCATTTACATCCCAAGGTGCGCATTTATCGTGTCGGCTATCAACCTGTCGGCTGCGGGTCGCGGATGGTTATCGTTGATTTCGGCAGTGAATATTACAGTCACACGAGGCACGGAAGTCCATATGGGTTTAATGCGACAGTCATTTAAAAACAGGGCGAAAATTCAGAAGAAGGTTGCCCGCAGTGATGAGTTGCGGGCGTGGGGTAGCCCTTGAAGGGACTGACCCCTGCAATCCTTGCGTCTAATACCCATATCGAGTGGTCATATTTAAGTCATCGCGTTGCAGAAACGTTCATAAGAATGCGCTCGATTCACGCAGCAAGCGGGGGTAGCCTAGCCCAGATAGGGCGAGAGACTGATAACCTCTGCAATCCTTGCGGTTGTCGTGGGTTCGAATCCCATCCCCCGCGCAAGGGTTGCCCATCTTTTTTCATCCCGAATTTATCGAATCTCGGCGCGGGCACCCCTTCTAAAAATCACTCCGCCTAAACTGCCGCAACGTCCCTTAATTTCAGGGAATTAAACTTCTCGTTTATCGTCAACTGGAATGACTTGCCGCTGCGGTTCCTGTTTATGATTCCCTCTTTTTCGAGCCGGGTCACGTGCCACGATACGAGCGAAGGGCGGATGCCGAAATGCGCCGCAACGTCTTTCTGGCTGGCGCCGGGTTTTTTCCGTATGTAGCCGAAGATGCCCTTTGCTGTGGAGTCTTTCAGCGCCGCTGCCGCAGCCATCGAATCCACCGGGAATTCGCCGCCGTTCTCGAAGAAGCAGCGCTCGTTGTTCCTATCCTCGACGTGCACTTTCATCGCCGCCTCCAGCTTCTTCACGTGGTGGACGGTGGTCCCCCAGCCGATGCCCAGCCGTTTGGATATCTGGCTCATGTTTATGCCCGGGTTGCGCTGGATTGCGTTGAATATCTGCTTCCGCGTCGGATTTTCAAGTATCTTGTCCTGCGGTATGCGGGTAAAAAGCGCCGCCCCCCCCGGCGCCAGTTTCTTGATCCAGTACCATATTCCGAACGAGGCGCCGGATGCGCCGCAAGTTACGGCGGCAATCGTAGCTCCGTATTCTACGTCTGTCATTCCCTTCGGCTTCAGGTTCCATATCAGCGCCGCCAGATCCGACAGCAGTTTTCCTATTCCTGCAGAGAGCATGCCGACGGCGCCTATCAGATAGACAATCCCGGAGCCGATTGCGTCGAACAGGAACACTATACCGTTCCAGATTGCTGCGCCGGCCGCAGGCAATGCCTTTCCGATCCACAAGAATACAGCGGCAATCGCGGAGCCGATTGCGGAGAATACGGTGCCGAGCGCACCGCCGATTATCGAAATGACGGCAACGAATCCCTTCCCGAACGCCAGCGCGGCGCCTCCGATTGCTTTTGCGGCGGAATCAAGGAATTTTCCAATCGCGCTGCCGGCCGATCCGAGCGCACCGCCGACAGATTTGAAGAAAGCGCCCACGGACTTTCCGAGATCGGCGTTCGACTGGTTCAGTCCGACGGTCTGCTCCAATTTCTCCGTTGCATCGGCTGGACTTGTGTTGTTGCCCGGAGTAGGCGGCGCTCCCGATGCGGCCGCGTTCTGGGAAAGCGCCGAAAGCGCCAACAGCGCAGCCAGACCGACGACAACCGCCATACGCAATGCTTTCGTTTCCATGTTCTATCCAATACCCGTATCTGCTTGTAAGAATATAAAGATAGTAGATAGATCGTTGAACTGAAACTAATAACATGCAGTTTTGTCGATAGCAACAGTTCAATTCATTATCCAGCCTTGATTTATAATCCGGCACCGCTACGAGTATTGATGGCTATGACGGAAAGGAAACTGAAGTTCGGGAGGCACGCGGCAATGACGGTCGGACTGGCGCTGGTAATACTCTGTGCGGCACCGGCGCTTGCGGACCCGGTGGACGAGGCAATCGGAAAGGCGCAGGAGATAGCAGGAGACCCGGCGACGTTCATGAACGAGAC
>PGXE01000121.1 GCA_002838935.1 Thermoplasmata archaeon HGW-Thermoplasmata-1
ACTTAAGAGAAAAAGAACTTTTTCCAAAAAGAAGGCCAATCCGGGCGATTCATCCCCGACCTAAAGGTCGGAGATTTCTCGCTCGGAGATTATGTTAACGATGCCGTTTTATCAACAGCCGCCGCCGATTTCGGGCGTTTTGCGGAACTACCGTTTTTTGGTCGGCAGAAATTCTTCGGTGCCGCCCGCCGCACGGTAGAACGCGACAAGGGCGTCGTGGTATTCTTCGCCCCTCACACGCAAAAGCGAATCCGCATAAGATGCGAGGAACTCGCCATATTCCCGCTCGTTTCCGGTATACTGCCACGCGCGTTCTTTCTCCCTGCCAAGGACAAGCAGGAAGCCGTAGGCCGCGGCCTTAACGTCGCTAGCGGCTGCGTGCTTTTCCACCTCCCTTGCGGCATCCTTCGCGCCGCCGGTCGTATAAGCGCGCGCCACCCTGTCCGCGAATTCCGCAAGCGGCGGCAGCCTGTCGTAGCCGGGCAGGCAGGAGAGCCGGGCAGCCTTTTCAGCCTCCGCGCCCGCTTCCTCAAGTATTTTGGACGGGTTGTCCTTCAGGCCAAGGAAACTTTGCGACAGCTTGGGATTGCAGGTCACGGCGTTTAGCGCATCGAGGCCGTGAGCGCCCCACAGCAATTCGAGCACCTTCGAAGCGCTTGCCCCTTCCAGCAAGAGGGGCTCCTCCAACTTTTGCAGTATCGCATAAAGACCCTTTCGCTCCGCGCTCCTTGGACCGAGGGCATCGAGGAACGCATCCGCGTTTTCGCCGTAGCAGACGCTGTCGAGAACGAAAAGCCGCCCGCCCTCATCGATGATCGCACCCCTTGCCGACGCTTCGCCTTTCTCTATGATTTCTGCATCGTGCGCCCTGCCAAGAACGTAGTTTCGCATCGTCTCTTTATCCAACGGCGCATCCCTGTTGACCCGCGTCTCGTAAGCCGGATCGTCGCACCTTGCGGTATGCACAAGCACCCTTGCCGTTAGTAGCGATTCCTGCGACGCCGAGGCGACGTAAGGCAGTATCTGCGCGACGGTCGAGACCGACTTCTTTGCGCAATGCTTGCAGATGCGTATCCGCTTGTCGTCCGATGCCACCCTGATTTCGAGCGAGGTGACGCCGTCGTGGCCGCAACCGTATCCGCCATCGGTTTTTCCTAGACCGAGCTTTCCGGCGATGAAATCGTAGAACTCCTCTGCCGGCCTGCCGTTCGGGGAACAGGTCATGCGCTCTGTGGTTGCGTAGACGTTCAGCCTGTGCTTTACGGCTTTGTCAGCTACGCCAAGCACTCTTGCGCGCGGGTCGCGCCAGTGCTGTGCCGCGACAAGGAAATTGCGTTGTATCTTCCCCCTTGCCGCATAGGTCAGGTCGCCGAAGGGAAGCCTGGCGACGGCTATGTATGGCAGCTTTTCCTCGCGGGCGATTATCACGGATGCCGCAATGGCCGACACGAGCCCCTTCCCGCCTGCAAACCTTGAAAGCATCCTGTCTCCCGCTTCGCCTGCGGGAATGCCGTTGAAGACGTCGACTGCCCTCCTGAGCTTGGAAAAAGGGTCCTTTCGAAAACCTTCGGTGCAAACCGGAACCATGACAAGCGGATTTGCGGAGAGGGCTTTCGCATCGTCCACCAACTGTTTTTCCTGTGATTTGGGTGCGGCCCTTATTCCTGTCCGTATCTTTGGCATCCGTTTTACCGTGAGAACCACCTTCGCATAAAAAACGTAAGTGAATGCCGCTTATCTATTTTACCAAGCGATAAACGAAGATTTTTGTCCCGGTCTTTCCCGAATCGACGAACGAATATGGCTTACTTTTTTGCAAACCTGCTTATTTCGAGCATCCGCTCCAAAGGCTTTCTTGCGGCATCCATCAGTTCTTCGCCAAGCGCGATCTCGTTCTCCTCCGGCATCTTGCGCAGGCATCTTGCGACCTTTTCGAGTGTGGTTTTCTTCATGTTGGGGCAGACGGCGCCCTCCATCGCTATGAACTCTTTTTTCGGATTCTCCTTTTGAAGGCGATAGACCATGCCGATTTCGGTTGCGACTATGAACCTGCCCGCATTGCTCTCTTTTGCGTAGCGCAGCATGCCGCCGGTCGATAGCACTGCGTCCGCATGTCCGAGTATCTCCATCAGGCATTCGGGATGCGCCATCACGAGGGCGTCGGGGTGCCTGCGCTTGAGTTCGAGCAGGTCTTCGAGCTTTACGCGAAGCTGGTGGGTCGGGCAGTAGCCTTCCCAGAGAATGAACTCCTTTTCGGGAACCTGCTCCGCAGTCCACCGCCCAAGGTTTCTGTCGGGCGTGAAGATTATCTTCTTTTCAGGAATTGCACGGCAGATGAGGGGCGCGTTTGCACTCGTGCAGCAGACGTCGGAGAGCGCCTTTGTCTCTGCGGTGGTATTGACGTAGGAGACGACCGCCGCGTCGGAGTGCCTTGCCTTTAGCTTCTTTAGGCCGTCGGCGGTCACCATGTGCGCCATCGGACAGCCTGCGGAGGGGTCGGGCATGAAGACCCGTTTCGACGGATTGAGTATCTTAGCCGATTCGGCCATGAAGTCCACGCCGCAGAAGATTATGATCTCCTCCTCAACGCTTTTGGCTTTCATGCAGAGGTCGAGGGAATCGCCAAGGAAATCGGCAACGTCCTGAACCTCAGGGAGCTGGTAATTGTGGACGAGAAGGACTGCGTTGCGCTCCTTTTTGAGACGTGAAATCTCTAAAGAGAGTGCCTTTATGCGGTCGTGGTCTGAAGTAGTCATGGAATCGCCGTAGATTTGAAATCCGATGAGGATTATAAAATATGTCCGACGCGGGAAACGATTTATGAAACAATTGATATATTGGTTTGTTATGTTATACATGGTGGCTTCGCTGTTCAATAGGTGATTTAACGTAATTTCCGAGCGAGAAATCACATACGAATTGCTTGCAATTCGTATTATCGATGAATTTGCATCAAGTTCATCGACTCGCGACCTTTAGGTCGGGGAAAAAAGGCATTGGCCTTTTGACCAAACCCAACCCATCGGGTTGGGTTGTGGATGAATCGCCCGGATTGGTCTTCTTTTTGGAAAAAGTTCTTTTTCTCTTAAGTTTTTGACGTTTTGAACCGTGACGAACGATTA
>PGXE01000122.1 GCA_002838935.1 Thermoplasmata archaeon HGW-Thermoplasmata-1
CGTTAGTTTCGGAAAGTTGCAAACAAGGCGAGCCGCACAGGTTCGCCGGCATTTGCGAGTTTGCGAAATGTTAGTTTCGGAAAGTTGCAAACAAGGCGAATTTGAAAAATTCGCCGGCGTTTGCGAATGAGCAAAACGAAGTTTTGCGAGTTTGCAAATAAAGCGAAGCTGAAGGATTCGCTGGCATTCGCGAGTTTCAACCCTGAATTGCGAAAGGGGTATTTAATAGGAACGATTTTTCGGCATAAATAGGCCGGGACTTTTTCCAGCCGCGCCCCTCATTTCCGTTTCAATTTATCTACAAGAAGGCAGGACTTGCACACCTTTGCCGAGGTCGGCTCGCCGCAGCGTTCGCATCTGTTTATTTTTGTTCCGCCATATTTCTCAAGCAGCAGCGGCTTTAGCACATCGTAGCTTTTGACTATCGAGTGACGCGTGCCCGGCGTCCTGCTTTCAAGGGTCTCCACGATACTGCGGAATTCCTGACGGTGCGCGTTGACCGTATAAGGGCATTCCTGCTCGTGCAGTTCGATGCCGTTAAGCAGCGCGTAGATGACGTTCTCCTTCTCTGTGACCGTGCGCAGCGGCATTATGCGCGGGATCAATCCTTCCTTGACATCCGTGTGCGGCCCGAGGCGCGACAGTTTCTCTATGTCGCCGGAAACGAAGTTCATCAGTATGGATTGGCTCACGTCGTCGAGGTTGTGACCTGTCGCTATCATTGCAGCCCCTAGTTCTCGCGCCTTGGAATTCATGAGCATGCGCCTAAGAACGCCGCAGTAGCCGCATTCAGAAACGTCTTCGTCCTTGGTGCGGACTATCTCGTCAAGCGAGCAGCCGACCGATTCCTTGAACGAAACGACGTGGTGATCGACGCCCCACCACTTTGCATAACGCGCCGCAAGTCCTATCGATTTCGGCCTGTAACCTTCAATCCCCTCGTCTATCGTTATCGCATGTAGCTTGACTTTACGCCTTGGCCGAAGCAGGTCGGCGAGTATCTTCATAGCGACGAGACTGTCCTTTCCGCCGGAAACGGCGACTGCGACCACGCCCTCCTGCGGCAGCTTTCCGACCTGTTTCTTGATCTCCTTCTTCACCCTTTTTTCGTAGTAGTCGATGAAGTGCTCGGAGCATAGGTGGCTGCCGTTGTAGCGTATGAACGTCACAGCAGGTTTAAGGCACCTGTCGCATCGCATCATCTCGTTACCCTCTTACAGTTGCATCTCGAAGGCGATTACCGGATATTCAAGCTCGAAGTTCGTTATCGTGCGCGGGTGGAGTTCGCCAAAAACGCCGCATTCGGTCCCGTCCACCATTATTGCCGCGCAACGCCCCGTCACGAACGCAGGATGGCGGTTTTCCACTATTGAGAGCGGCTTGCCGAAGATGTCGCGCACCGCAGCCTCGACTAGGGATTTGCACTCCGTGAATCCGGTGCGTGACGCTATCCGAACAGCCGCAAGGCGCATTTTGTTGGCCGGTTCGCCCTCATCGTATCCGACCACTTCGCCAGCCTCGAATAGCGATTGCGGAAGTTCCCTGTGCTTGTTTGCGGCGAGCATTCTAAGAAGCGACGGAAGTACGCTTACCCGTATGCAGGTGTGCTCTTCGGTTATCGGGTTCTCGAGCGTAACCCTTTTTCCATCCTCAAGCCCCATCCTGCCGAACTGGTCGCCTTCATTCGAAAGGGTGAGGCTCATGACCTCGCTGAATCCAAGCCCGGTCATTGCCGCCCTTGCGGCTGCCGAGAGTTCGCGTGATTCAAGACCCTTGCCAAAGGTAAGCGCCGTGGGTACGGAACCCTTGAAGTTCTCAAAGCCGTATCCTGTCGCAATGTCTTCCACTACGTCTATCTTGTGCAGTATGTCGGCGCGCCACGCAGGGAAAAACGCGCGAATCCGCCCCGACCCGGCGTCTTCTGTATTATACTCCATCTTCGCAAGGCAGTCACATATCCCTGCCGCATCCATATTTGTGCCAAGGAGCGAGTTGACATATGAGACATCGATATCCATGTGGAGCGGCGCGAGCGCGGGCGTTATCATTTTTGAACCGTCCGGCCCGGCTATCTCTACGGTCTTTATGCTGCCCCCCCTTTCGGCAAGCGTCGTGGCGACTATGTTGAGCGCCTGATTGACGGCCTTTTGGTCGGTGCCTGTAACGTCCACAAAGAAGTTCGTCGTGTATCCCGTGACCGCTGTAAGCTCGCCGTTTATAACCGGCGGGAATGAAAGGACGTCGCCATTGGAATCGACTATCAGCGGATAGCGGTTGAACCCTCTTAGAAGGTGGGCGTAGGTGGTGCCCTTTTCGTGCTTTTCGAGTATCTCGTCGAGGTTCATCTCCTCGTCCTTCATGAGCGGCACGAAACGGATAGAATCCGGCTTTACCGCCTTGTAGGTGAACGGCGGCTTAACCGCATCGGCGTTGTGGACGCCTATTGCCACCTTGCTTCGTTTGCGGCCAAGCCCGACGTGCAGCTTTTCCTGAAGATCCATTATGGATGCGACCATCTCATCGGTCATTGAAACCCCTTCGACGACTGCGGCGGCAATGAACGGCCGCACGGATTTGACCGAGCCGTCGACGTTAAGGACGACCCCGCTTTGAGCGGTTTCGTATTTTTTTTGCCCCTTTTCAAAACCGAGAAAAGCGCGCATCGCCCTTGCAACGCCCTCGACACTCAAAAGGTCGGGTCGGTCGGGAAAGAACTCAATTGTGATTGTGCTTCCCTCTACCTTGTCGAGGTCTGCACCTATCATCGGCAGTCTTTCGGATAGTTCGTCGATGGGTACGCGGCGGCCAAGCAGGCTGCTGAAGTCTTTGTAGTCAAAGGAGATTACTGGCATGGTATCAAAGGTGAAATGGACTCGGGGTTTAAGAAAGTCATCTTCTCCGCGCTAAAGCATGGGGCATGGAACTCGTCCAGGCGGTGTGTGCCGCAACGGGATGGCAGAAAAACGAAAGATTTATTATCTTGTAAGTATACTTCTTTTACAGTAATCCAGGGAGGATTGCAATAGTTAAAAAATTCAGAGGAGGAAAAAATATGAAAAA
>PGXE01000021.1 GCA_002838935.1 Thermoplasmata archaeon HGW-Thermoplasmata-1
TGATTACGTAAGGCATCAAGAAGATGTTCATCAGACAAAATTATCCGCATATTTCCAGGTTGGAAGCCCCGCCTTTTAAGGCGGGGAGGATGTCACATCGTTTTTTCCTTTCCGGCATGCTTTTTTACGTATCATTGCGTATTGAGGAACAGCGGCATCCATTCAGTTAGGATGGAACGGATACCTGAGATTATGAATTCCACCGCTATCGCCGCTATTATAAGCCCCATTATCCGCGAGAACGCCATCGTTCCGGCCCGTCCTATCCTGTCGAATATGCGGTTTGCGTTCCTTAGCAGGATGTAGCCTATTATCATCGTAAGGACCACCGAACCGAATATGATCCCTATTTTTGGAACAGTGGGATGACTTGACACAAAGAGCATTATCGTAGATATCGAACCCGGCCCTGCGAACATCGGCACGCCGAGGGGAACTATGCCTACGGATTCCTTTTCGAGCGCCTCCTGCTTCTCCTCTTCCGTCCTCTTCGTGTGGGAACGCTTTCCGTGCAGCATATCGAAACCTATCTTGAAGAGGAGGATTCCGCCAGCGAGGCGGAAAGCCGGTATGGTTATGCCGAATAATGTGAATATGTACTTGCCGAAGATGCCGAAGATGAACAACGTGAGGGTCGCCACTATCAGCGTCTTTGTCGCCACGTTGCGCTTCTCATCGCGCGTGTAGCCTTGCGTGACCGCAACGAAGAAAGGGACGTTGCCAAGCGGGTTTATGATGGCAAACAGCGACATGAATGTCGCTAGGGCATAGGTTATCAGTTCAGACATTTGGCCACTTCCGGAATTTTGACCACGTATTTGAAAAACATATATAAATCTATGCCAAACGCCTCAGGAATCGTCGTCGAAGTCCTCCGACCCTTCATCCATCTGTTCGGCAAGGGCATCCTGCACTTCCCGGTAATCCTCGCCGCTTATCCAGTTGTCGCAGCCAAATGTGTCTTTTTTTAACGACTGCCAGTAATTGCAGTATCCGATGTGGTCGTCAAGCCCGAATTCAGGTCCGTTCGACCAGTGGCCGCATAACCTGCATATTTTTTTAGACGTGGTTCTTTGCGTCTTTGCCATCTCAATCACAGTTCCGTTTTTCTCGCCCGTTTTTCAAGAAACCCTTTCTTCCCCCGTATCCTTGTCGAGCCTTTTTATCCGGTTTCGCACGAAAAATGCGGTGCTGATTGTAAATAATGTTACGAGTATTAAAGCGAATAGGGCGCTGAATTCATAACGCATCTGGAGTTCGAGCGTCAGATTGAAAACCCCATGCATCAACGCGGCCGCAAGAAAACAGCCGATAACTTTGCCAAAGCTCTTTTTTCCGACAATGACCATCGATAGACCATAACCCGTTATGGCGGTCGCGCTTCCGTGAAGCAAAGTCGACGAAACGGCGCGCACGACGCCGGTCATTATGCCTGCGGAAAAGCCGCCTTCGGCAACCGAATGCAGGACGTATACGATATTTTCCGTGGCCGCAAATCCAAGACCTGCGGCTGCCCCGTATATGAGGCCGTCCTCGAGTTCGTTTATCTGCGAGCGCACGAACCTCAAGCCCAGCGGCTTTGTGAACTCCTCGACGAGGGGCGCGACTATGACGGACATGAAGAGCGCCGGGCCGAGCACTGTGGCAAAGGCGGATTCCGAGAAGAGGGACTGGACGAACACCTCGAAGATGAGTGCCAGTATCACGCCCGCTACGCCGCCCCAAAGGAACATCTTCCAGACGCTGCCCCATGGCTCGCGCTCGTATCTCTCGCTGTTGCGAAACCATATCATATACAGTATGGGCGGGACGACCGAGATCGAGAGCAATATCGGCAATTCAAGCGACGACTGCGTGAACTACCCCTCCCTGCCCGCTAACACGGGCGAGGAAGGAGCTTCCTGAATCATCGCGCCCGTAACCAGGTCGTTCAAACAGGCTCTACCCGCAGTCCCTGCGGTGAGGAGGCCGAGGGCGTCAAGCCCCCGGCCAAGGATATTGACCGCTGCGTTGGTATCCCTGTCGAGAACGAGACCACAGGATGGACACCTATGAGTTCGAACGGACAAGGTCTTGGAAACCGGAGTTCCGCAAACACAGCACTCGATAGAAGTGCCGGATGGGTTCACAAAGACCGCGTGCTTACCAGCTTCTTCCGCTTTGTAAGCCACGAATCCAGCGAACATATTCCACCCGGCATCATGTATGGACTTGGAAAGATGATGATTTCGAACCATGTTCTTGATACGAAGGTCCTCCATAACCACTCCGTCGAAGGAGTCGACCAACGAACGGCTGGTCTTGTGCATGAAATCCTTCCGCTGGGCGTGTATCTTCCGATGAACGGCAGATACCCGGAGGCGTTGTCTGGAACGATTCTTGGAGCGTCTTTTCTTCCTCGAAAGCCGTCTTTGCTCGATGCCGAGCTTCTTCTCGGAAGCACGGAACCACTTGGGAGCATCGAGGAAAACCCCATCGGAAAAGGCGAGAAGGTGATTGAGCCCAAGATCCAGGCCGACGACATTCTCAGAAATGATCTCTTTGACATCGGCATCAGGGACATCGTAAGTTATCGATGCGAACCATCTGTCTCCGGAACGGCTAATCGTGCAGGTCTTAGTAACCGCGTCATCGGGGATATCGCGGTGAACCCTGCAGCGAACAGCCCCAATCTTCGAGAGGACCAGCTTATCACAACGAAGTCCAGTCTTTTCGATACGAAAAGCGGGGTTTTGGGGATAGGTAATAGAATCGTATCGGTCCTTACCCCTGAAGCGAGGATACCCCGGCTTCTCCCCGGATTTGGCACGACGAAAGAACGCCTTGAAAGCCTTGTCTACCCTGCGAAGGACATCCTGGAGAACCTGGGACTGAACCCCGGTCAGGTTCGGGCGAACCTTTTCCTTCAAATAGGGAAGCAGGTTCGCCTGGTCATAATAGTTGACATGCTCCTTCATGTGTTCCCATGCGAGCTTCCGGCAATCGAGAGCCCAGTTGTAAAGCCACCTGCACTCTTCGAGCATACCCGCTATGGCCTGAATCTGGCCGTTGTTCGGGTACAACCGAAACCCGCCGGTGCGTTTCATGGGAACTACTCTCGCTGCTTCTTATTTGGAGGGCTTGGCCTAACGCGTTCTTTATTCCAATATGGGGATCTGCAACAAGGGCAGGTGGCTGGAAGTTCAACCTTGTCCCGCGGAACCCACTCGTGCCCGCAACGGGTGCATCGCACCCCCTGTATCAAGACCGTTTCGTATTGGTATCCGGTTGAGGAAGAATGTTTGAGCATACAAAAAGAGAATAGTATCAGAAGTATATATGCTTTATGCAAAGGTAAGTGAAACTATGAAAAACACACAAAATGAACAGACAAAACAGAAAAAAGAAAAGACCCCGCTTTCATCCACGCCCGGATGCACCGCATCCGACCTGCTCGCAGAGCAAAACCCTGCTCGTCCCACCTGCGCCTGCGGCGCGAGGAAGGAGTCTTCCCGCGGGGGACAGATAAGGACGTTTCGAATCGAGCCTTTTTATACGTTTCCTCACAAAGACGACAAGACCTATTACTGCCGCGAGTTCGATTGCGATGCTGGCAAGTATGATGCCCACCTTTTCCGAAGACCCCGCCCATCCGATAAAGAAATTGCTAATGCCGTGAATGACGACTGCGCAAACGTAGCAACCCATCAGCACCCAGCCGCTTCTTTTTTTAACGAGGACAAGCGCCATGCCGTAGCCTGTCAGCGCAGCCATGCCTGCGTGCACGGGAGTCGAGATCACGGCTCTTAAGATTGCCACAGGTATACCGGAACTTAACGAGTAGCCCAAGCTTTCGATTGCCGCAAACCCGAGGCCTGCCGCGGCCCCGTATATCAGCCCGTCTTCGACCTCGTTTATCTCGCGTCTTACAAAACGCAGGCCAAGCGGCTTTGCGAATTCTTCTATTATGGGAGCTATGACTGCGGCAATGAAAAAACCGGGATAAACCAGCGAGTCGACTGCATCAAGCGGCAGCAACTCTTCAAGTATTACTTCCAGTATCAGGGCAAGCGCAACCCCGCCAAAAGCGCCCCAAAGGAAAATCCCGATAAGCGGCCGCCACCGCTCGCGCTCGTATTTTTCGCTGTTGCGAAACCAGACCATATAAAGAACGGAAGGGAGTATCGAGAGAGCGACAATCAACGCGATGGCAAGCAATGGGTGGTCCCCCAAAGGTCTCCTTTACTCGACGATCTCCTCGAGTATCATACCTTCGACCTTTACCGGCTGAAGCGTAAACCCAAGGGATTTCGCATCCTCGAGCTTTCGCTGGTTTTCGCTGTATACCGTGAAGAGGGGTTCGCCTTTTCGCGTCTTGTTTCCTCTCTTGACGTTGAGCATTATGCCCGCACCCTTGCTTCGCGGCGCGCCCGCGGCACGCGCTATCTTTATAAGCGCCTGATTGTCGAGGCTCTCTATATAGCCGTCCTTCGGGGAGATGAATTCGTGGGTGTATTTGCCTGGCTTTAGGTCCTTTGACGATACGTCCGCCTTTCCTCCTTGCGCTGCCACTATCTCCCTGAATTTCTTTAGCGCGGCACCGGACTTGAGCGTCTTTTCCGCAAGCGCGCGCCCGTCGCCCGGCTGCGCGACGCCGCCAAGCTCAAGTATTATAGCGGCAAGCGAGAGCGATTTCTCTATCAGGCTGTTGGGTTTTTCGGCGCCCTCCATGACCGAAAGTGCTTCCATCAGTTCAAGCGCGGGGCCTATGGCGTGGCCGACCGGCTGTCCGCCGTAGGTTATGGCGCAGCGGGTCTTGATGCCTATGCGTTCTCCGAGGTCTATGAAATCCCTCGCAAGCCGCCTCGCCTCGTCGTCGGTCTTCACCTTCGCCCCGGCCCCGACCGGTATGTCTATCACGACGTAGTTTATTCCCGCGGCCTTCTTCTTTGCCATGACCGATGCGAGAACCTGGCCGTGCGGGTCGAGAGAGAGCGGGTACTCGACTCTGATGATGTCGTCGTCAGCCGGGGCAAGATTGACGCCGCCGCCCCATACGAGGGTGCCGCCGACCTCTTCCGCTATCTTCTTTATCGATTTCGCGCTGTGCTCGACGTTGCATATTATGTCCATGTAGTCCGAGGTGCCTGCGGCGCTCGATATCGCGCGGCTTGAGGTCTTGGGTATTATGAGGCCGTTCGCCGCGACTATCGACACCGTTATCGGGGCGTATTTGTTCCCCGGAACCCCGCCTACGGAGTGGACGTCGAAAACAGGGCATTTCTCGAACTCTATCGTTTCGCCGGTTTCCACCATCGATTCGGTCAGCCATGCGACCTCTTCCATGGACATGCCGTTTATCTGGATCGCGACGGCATACGCCGTAAGCTCTATGTCGGAGAGGTTTCCCGCGGTTATGTCATTTATCATGGTCCGTATGTCCTCGCGCGACCACGCAACTCCCGCTATCTTCTTTTTTATAATGTCGACAGACGCAGGGCGCGACGACGGGAAGATGAACACCTCGTCCCCGTCCTTCAGGTTGCAGCATCCCGTTATCTCGACAAAAGCCCCGACTTCCCCCTTTTTGACGAGCGTATCGGATACGTCTATTACCGCCGTCGCCTTTTCGCCGTGGGCTGTCAGCAGCTTGGCGCGGTCGTGGGGATGAACGCCCATCTCCTCGGCATCCTCGTAGTTGAGGAGTATCTCGTTCACTCCCTGCTTCATATCTATCAGGCGGATCTTGTAGGCGACCGCCTGTTTCTGTTCAGTTTCCGTGCTCATATATCTCACTCCAGCTCACATCGCCGCCCCATTTGCCTATGGCACGGGCAAGTTCCTTATGGTCTTTCGCATACTCCTTTAACGGGATTTTCGACATAACCGCATCGAGCGCCTGCCTCATGGCGCGCGCGCCCGCGACCGTGCCGTCCGGATGGCCGTGTATGCCTCCGCCCGCCTGTATCACGAGGTCGTTTCCAAGCGTTTTGACCTCGGGTTCCACGCAAAGGGGGTGTATCCCGCCGGACGCGACAGGGAATACATTCTTTAGCCCGTGGAAGCCGCCTTTGAGGAAATCGTTCATGGCGACGAGTTCTTCGACCGAGCGTTCCATCTTGCCGCTGACGGTTCCCGTGTGCAGTTGGTCTCCCCCCGCAAGGCGCGTGAGCTTCGATATCACGGTCATCGCTATCCCGTGGCGCGGATTCCTCGTCAGTGCGCCGTGCATCGTGCGGTGGACGTGTATCGGGACTTTGAGCGCCTGCTCCGCCCTCACAGCCTGTATCGCGGAGAAACCGGACGTGAGGACGTCTATCATCAGCATGTTCGCCCCGCCCTCGACCGCCCGTTCGGCCCTTTCCACGATGTCGAGGCCGCTCGTTATGTTGTGCGCATAGAGGACGGTTCTGCCAGTCTCCTGCTTTACGGAATCGAGCTTTTCCATGATGCCGGAAAGCCGCTCTTCCATGGGGCAGAATTTCTGGTCTGTCAGGGTCTCGTCGTCCTTTATGAGATCGCATCCGCCCATGGCTGCATCGTAGGCGACGTCGGCGGTCTGCTTCGGATTAAGCCCGACCTTCGGCTTTATTATCGTCCCTATGTGTGGCCGTCCGTCCCGTTCCGTTCCCACCAGCTTTCTGATGCCCTCTATGCCGAATCTCGGGCCCTTGAATTCCCGCGCGAAGCTCTTTGGCAATTCGATATCCAGAAGTTTCACGTTCTTCACCGGTTCGAGGCCGAAAAGATTGCCTGCGACCGTGGCAAGGAACTGCGGTATGTTGGATATCTCGAATATCTCGAGCGGAAAATCTATGTCGCACGTGCCTTTTTCTTCATCCACGCCCACAACGCGCGCCGCAAGCCTTGCGTCAAGATCGGATGGTTTTGTGGATACGTCGACCCACGTTCCAGTAGACTGCTCGGCAGCTATCACCTGTGCTGCCTTTTCAAGCGGCAGTTCGGATTCCACGTAATATTTCGCTTTTACGAATTCCATTTTTTCACCTCGTTACATCTCGAATCCCATCACACGGGAAAATTTTCTTTTTACGAATCCTGCGACCTTTTCCGCCCGGATTGCTCCATCTTCCGTTATTATAGACGTGATATTGCGGGCGGGTGTCAGGTCGAATACCGGATTTTTGAATTTCACTCCCGGAAATTTGAAAGGGTCGGCAATCTCCGATGCGCCCCGCTCCTCGACGACCACGTATGAGCCGGATTTTATGTCGGGCGAGAACTTGTAGAACTCGCCGCAAACGTAGAACGGGATTCCCAAATCCATTGCCGCAAGGGCTATTTGTGAAGTTCCGACCTTGTTTGCGACCGTGCCGTCCATGCATATCGTATCTGCGCCGACAAAGACGGCGTCCACTCCCTCGCGTTCCATGATGTGGCGTGCCGCCGAATCGACTATCATGTTCACGTCTACGCCGGATGATGCGAGTTCCCTTGCCGTTATGTGGCCCTGGTTCCACGGCCGCGTTTCGGTCGCAAAGGCCCTTATGCCATCATACATTTCGTTTGCTCTGGCAATGGTTGATACCGCCACCGAGCTGTTGCAGTGGGTCAGCACCGTGGAGCCGTCGCAAAGCAATCCCGAACCGTGTTTTGCTATCGCGTCGATTGCAGAGACGGACTTCTCGCAAAACCATTCGGAGGCCCCCACCACGCTTTTGCGGTAATCCCCCACGTTTTTCACACCGTCCTCTTTTGCACCTGCGAGCGTAAACAGTATGCCGTTCTTAAGGGAAACGGCGGTAGGCCGCGTGGAGAGAAGCAGTTTTGCGCCATCGTGAAGAAACTCAGCCATCTCCGAAAAGTCGCTGCCGCCGTAGGATTCCGCCAGCGCCGCGAGCGCCTTTGACGCAGATCGGGCTATCCTCCCCGCCCCCCTGATGCGCATCTCCCTTATGCCGTCGACCGTTTCGCTGAACGCTTTTGGAAAAACCGTTTCTTTTGTCACGTGCCAGTCACTTGTATAGATATACGGCATCCTTTCTTTTATAGTTTTCACATTGATTTGCGTTCGCTGGGCCGTTGTGCCGGGCGGAAGGCATTTTTGGAATATTGCGAAAGTTTATTTGTTACCAAGTCTTTTACCATATTCGGGAGCCAGGATGTTCGGCCAGAACATATTGCTAAAAGACGTCATATTCGAATACCTCAAGGGACGCCAGGAATCCATAAGCGGTATACACAAAAAGCTTGAGGAGGACGGTTACAAATTCCATCGGCTGATGGTTACCGGATATCTTAAAGCCATGTCCGATTTGGGCCAGCTAAAGGAGACGGATATCCCGCCCGCGAAGGTCTATTCCGTGCAGGCCGCCCACCGCAACGAGTCGATATACGAAGCGCTCGGCGGGCTTGTCAAAAGATATGGCCTGCCTCAAAAGGAGGAGGCGGGGCTTGCGGTGCACTGCATGCACCGGCTTTTCCAGAGGCCCGTTTTTCGGGAGGAGCTTCAAAGGTGCGGTCTTGACGCCGCAACCGTGGACGCAAGCGAATCGTCAGCCGAGGAGCGTGCTACGGCAAGAAGGATATTTACAAAAACCGCGATAAAGATACCGTTCAACGATGCCGCCTACGTGCCTCGGGACGCCGAGAAATACGAGCGGTTCTGCTTCGAAGTGGTCTTCGAACTGGTGCGCCAGGCGTTCAACGCGGGTTCGCTTTCGATAAAGGGAAAACAGACTAAACTGGAGGGATTGCAATAGTTCGTGCATTCATAGCCGTGGACGTGCCGAAGCTGGAATCAGTTGAAGACTTCGCAACGAAAATATCGGAATGCGGTGCGCTTCTAAACATGGTCGAACCCGAAAACCGCCATCTCACCCTGAAATTTCTTGGAGACGTCGACGAGTCTTCTCTGGGGGATATAGCGGACGTCCTGAGGGGCGTGGCATGCGGTTTTGCCCCCATGTTGATTGGAGTATCCGGCGCAGGCGTTTTCCCCGACAGGCACTACGTAAAGGTCGTCTGGATAGGTTTTCGGGGTTCACGGCCGCTGATAAAACTCGCCCACGACATAGACAATGCGATGACCGGACTCGGATTCGAGGAGGAGGGGCGCGAATACAGGCCGCACCTGACGATAGCGCGGGTGAAGGCCGTGAGGGATCGGGATGCGCTTCTTTCCATCGTGGACGAATACCGGGACACCCAGTTGGGCGAGATGAATGTCGGTGCCGTAAAACTGATGACGAGCGAACTCACCCCGGACGGCCCCCTATACCGGGTCGTTTGCGAGATCCCTCTCGAAAAAAGAGCCGCCGTCATAGAAGCAGTATGAACTAATACAAACCCACTTGCGTTATACGGTGTTCGAATGGAAAGATGGATGCTTTGGTTTCTTGCGGGCAACCTTTCGCTAATCGCGCTTGCGTTGATATTCATAGTGCCAAGGAAGGTGATGCGCTATCGGTTGAGCGACCTGTGGAGAATAGTCGCAAAATATAGATTTTATATCGCGTTGTTGCTTGCAATAATGGCGTTCCACATCTTCGAGGTGCGGGTGCTTGACGCTCCGGCGTCCGCGCTGATGTCCGGCATACTTGGCGATGACGGCCTTGCGCCGCTGTTCCATTACATGGAGAACGGCCTTGCCGCTTCGATGTCTTCTTACTGGTCTATGCCGGCCGTGGTCTTCTTTGTGTCGTTCTATTTTTTGTTCCACCTATTCCTTCTGTGGTTCATACCGCTCCTGTTCCTCTTGAACAACAAGACGTGGCACACCAGAATGGCGCTGCTCGCGTATCCTGTAATGTATGCCATGTCGCTTCCGTTCTACCTCTTCTTGCCGGTAACGAATGTTTACACCTACCGCGGCATCCCGTCTCCGGTAGAGATGGTTTTTCCCGGCGTCGAAAAGTTCTATTACTCGGTAACGACGGTCGACAACTGCTTTCCGTCCCTGCACGTCGGCGTCGCCTTCGTCATACTCGGCATCGTGCTTCTCTCGGACAATAGGCGGCTAAAGCCTATTGCCATAGCCTACGCCATACTGATGTCGGTCACGGTCATTTTCCTCTCCATACACTGGGTTATGGATGTGCTTGGCGGAATAGCGGTTGCGGCTGCGACGCTCGCCATATGCTACGCGCTCACGAACCCAAAATCGAGGATACTGCGAATGATACGGCCGACGCGGAGGGGCGAAAAACTGCTGCGCGGAGTGTGCGCCGAAGTCGACGGTGCGGTGAATGCGGAGATAACTGCACGCGGCCTGCCTGCAAAGACAGTCGTGGTCGGGTCGATAGCGAAAAAAACGCATCTGCGCGATTCTCTCGACCTCGATCTCTTCCTGCAGTTCCCAAAGGAAACGCCGCGCGAAAAACTGGGTGAATGGGGGATAGACATCGGCAAGACCGTGCTTCCGGCGTGGGAACTCAGGTACGCGGAGCACCCCTACGTCGCAGGCAGCTACAAGGGGCTTGAGGTGGATATCGTTCCCTGTTATGAAATAGAACATTCTATGGAACGCATAAGCGCAGTCGACAGGACGCCGCTGCACACCCATTACGTGAGGACGCACCTGCGAAAGGGGCAGAGGGACGAAGTGAGGCTGCTAAAGCAGTTCCTGAAGGGCATAGGCGCGTACGGCGCGGAAACGAGCATCGGCGGCTTTTCCGGATACCTCTGCGAGCTTTTGATATTGCGCTACGGCTCGTTCGACAGGCTGCTTGCGGCCGCATCCCTTGAGTGGACCGCACATTCAACGACAATAAAACTCGTGGATGGCGCATCCCCCGACTTCGACGATCCGCTCACGTTCATAGATCCGGTCGATCCCAACAGGAACGTCGCGGCCGCACTCTCGGAGTATAACTTCGAGCTTTTCAGGCGGGCGGCGGCTGCCTACCTTACGGAGCCTGCGCTTGACTTCTTCTTGCCGAAATCGCTCGAACCGTGGCCGCTTGAAACGATACGGGATTCGCTCTCCGAGCGGGGCACCGGTTTTGTCGGTGCAAGGATGGCAAAGCCGGAAGGCATCGTTTCGGACACCCTTTATCCGCAGGCGAGAAAAGGGGCGCGCAACCTTTCGACGTTCCTCGAAAACCACGGTTTCGAGGTCGCGGCCTGCGACTTCCATGTGGACGATACGCGGGGCGAAGTCACGTTTGTCGCCGAGCTTGCAACCGCATGCCTCCCCGAAACGAAGATTCATGAAGGCCCTCCTTCAAAGACAAAGGCCCACGCGGAGAGGTTTTTTGCCCGTTGGGAGAATGACCCGCGAACGGTCGGGGGGCCGTATGAAAAGGGCGGAAGGTACTACGTAGAGGTGATGCGCGAATACCCTTGCGCGAAAGGGCTTTTGGACAATAAGGGCGGCGAGATAAACTTCGGCAAAAACCTACGGCAGGAAGCACGCGAGCGCGGGCTGGAAATACTTGATTTACAGGAACTCCTGGAAGAGCGGTATGCGTCGTTTTGGACGAGGATACTCGAAAAAAAAGAGGTTTGGGAATTTTAACACGGTTGGATATAAGCGGGGGAATTTTTTCAAAAAACGAATTCCCCGCCATTCATGACGGTTATCTTTTCACCGTTCCCTTTCGTGACCTCTACGGTCGGCTTCGACATAAGGAAATCCATGTGGTTTGCGCTCATGTTCTTTCCGCCGGGATAGTCGCGGTTGTTTCCAAATGCGATATGCACGGTCTTTCCAAGTTTCTCGGTTTCAAGGAATTCGTGAACTAGCCTTGCCTTTGGATTCAGGCCGAACGCGTATTCGCCTATGTGGTCGCTCCATGAATCGGTCGCAAGCGCCGCCTTGACCCTTACCAACACATTTGCATCCTCGCACGTCGCGCTTACCGCCCGCCCGTCCTTTGCCTCGATTGTCACCGGTGTCGATATCGGTCCTATGCCGCCCACGGCGACATCGCACACTACTTTGCCGTTCAGGCTGTCCTCGATAGGCCCGACTATGACCTCGCCGGTCGGCAGGTTCATCCACTTCAGGGTCTTCCAGTTGAGTTTAGTGTCCGTGAACCACTCGCGCGTGTCGTCGAGTTTGAATGTAAAATCCGTTCCCGCAGGATTCGTGACGCGAACTTCCTCGCTACCGCTCACCAGTTGCATCACCTTCTCGGCGTAGTCCTGCATCTCCCGGTGCTCATCGTCCGTTAGCGCGAGCGCGCCATCCGTCAACATGTCAAGTGTAACGCCGGGGCAGTGGCCAAGGCGCACTCGCTTTCGCCTTTCCATTTGTACCGTGGCGACCCGGAACGGCACCTCCTCCGCAGGCCCGCGAAAAAGGTTCACGTAGATGTCCGGCGTTTCGTTTGTGAGTATTTCAAGAAGGTGCGGCGGGATGCTCTTTCGCATCTCCCTGCCTGTTTCGAGCACGACTAGGCGCGTCCAGAGGCCGAGTTCTATCGCACCTTGCGCAAAAGGCAGCCCGACGTCGAGTTTCCCGTCGTCGCATATGATGATTATGCTCTCCCCGCTTGCGGCTTCGAGGACGTTCTTTAACGCGTTCTTCGCTGCTGTCTTGGCATCCATCGTAATCACCTGTACGAAATAACGTTGTTCTACTTTTAATTTTGGGCTTTACTAAGCGGTTATTGCCAAAAAGTATCAAAAACATGCAAATTTTTTCAGCAATGCGAAACGAATGCATCTTGACCATACCAATCACTCATCCCCAAACTTGCGCCGGCACTATTTCCCTATCAACACCCATATCAAAATCAAATTAAGAGGGTGGCATATGCCGTGCACAGTGCCTAATACCCATGCACCGTCCCAAGCTTTCTCGCCTTGTTAAGACACATCGTGAATACCGCGTATCCCACGATAATCATGCCAATGCAGTAGGCGAAGAGCACGACCGCATCCTGCCAGTAGGATAGTATGCCCTCTCCCGATATGAGGCCCGCGCGTATCGCCTTGAAGGAATAGGTGAGCGGAAGGGCGTAGGATACCGGTTTTGCCCAGGCAGGGAGTATTCCCACAGGAACGTAGACGCCGCAGAACCAGAGCATCAGGGTCTGGAGCACGGAGCCAAACGGCCCTATCTGCTTGAATATCAGCGTAAGTCCGCCGAAGATGAGTCCAAGGCCCCACATAGTGAGCATTGAAATGAGCAATACCGAGACGAGTCCGACGACGCTTTCTGCAGACGAGAACTGGAAGTCGACGCCTATGAGGAAGACGAAGACGCTCATGGTTATGACCGCGTTTATGACAGAGCCCACGATGCCGAGGATGAGGTATGAGAATGGAAGCACCTTCACGCCGTACCTGCTCGGTATCATTATCTCGAACATGCCCGTGAACTGCTCCTGGCGTATGCGCGATGACGCTATCGAGTAGCCTGAGAGCAGCATCGGCCACGCTATCATGCCGACAAGGAAGAACGAGAGGAAGTCGTAGCCCTCGCCCCCGTAGTTCTGCAGGCCTGACGCCATGCCCCCCATCATCACCTGCACGAACGGCTTTCCCACGGTGTAGAAGACGAATATCATGACCCCTATGTTCAGGAAGATGAATATGAGCTGGAACTTGTATGATATGAATACCACTGCCCCGCGTTTCAGAAAGGCGCCGACGACGCGAAACGAGCCGCCACCGCCGAGAAGGATCCAGACGAGGCCGAGCGATAGGCCGACCATGGCGATCGGGAGAAGGATCGCGAGCACCGTGTTTCTGTGCGAGGAGGGCACGAGGAACGGAAGGAGCGCAAGCTGGACGCAGAAGAGCAGGATACAGGCAAGAAAGAGCCTGTCTATCAGCGACTTCTTTGCAGGGGGCGTTTCTCTCATTCCATTCCCCCTTTTTCGGTTATCGTGAGGAAGACGTCCTCCATCGTGGGCTTGGACGTGTTGAGGTTCTCCACTTTCAATCCCTTCCTTCCGACGAGGTCCATCACTTCGCGCAGCGTCTCGTTGACGCTTTTGCAGTGTATCCTGAATTCGCTGTTCCTTGTGTGGTAGACCTGTTTGACTCCGGGCAGTTCGCCGAGGTCTTTCTCGGGCATCGTTGACCCGTCCGCAAGCTGAAGGGCGACGACGTCTGTCGCTATGAGCCTTTTCAGGTCGTTCGGGCTCTCCTCGGCGAGCTTCCTGCCCTCCTTCATTATCATTATCCGGTCGCAGAGGTTCCCCGACTCCTCTATCCTGTGCGTGGAGTAGAGTATGGTCGAGCCCCGCTTTGAGAGATTCCTGACGATGTTCCCTATCTCGTTGCTGGTCTTGAGGTCTATGCCTGCAGTGGGCTCGTCCATCAGCAGAAGTTCTGGGTCGTTCAGAAGGCTTCGCGCTATGGCGAGCTTGTGCTTCATGCCTGTCGAGTATTCGAGGAACATGCGCTCGGCCTTGTCTTCGAGACCTACCAATGCCAGAAGCTCGTCCGCCCGATCCTTGCCCTCTCTTCCGGAAAGCCCCAGCAGCGTCGAGAAGAACCGAAGATTCTGCCTTCCGGAGAGTCGCCAGTGGAACGTGCGTTCGTACTCGCCAAGACAGATGCCTATGGATTCCTTGACCTTCTTTTCGTGTTTCGGAATCTCATACCCCATGACTTCGAGCCTTCCTGAATCGGGTATCAGGATGGTTCCGATCATCTTCATCAAGGTCGTCTTGCCTGCGCCGTTCGGCCCGAGAAGGCCGAAAAGCTCGCCTTTCTTCACATCGAAGGATAGGTCGTTTACGGCGAGACTTCTCTGTGCGACGTTCTTCTCTTTGAAGAGCCGCTTGAAAGAGAATGAGGTGCGGTAGTATTTGGTGAGGTTCGTTCCGGATATGGCAGACATGGGGTTGGCTCCTGTGAAGTTATTAATAATGTAGATAAGAAGATATCTATCGAATCTGATGTTCGTCGAATGTCTGGTTTACTGCATTTGGAAGCGTTTCTCTTTTTTATCCCTCGACAAGCCTGTTGTATTCTTCTTCACCCAAGGGCCAATTCCCCCAGAATGTTTTTCTCAATTCGTAAACCGCATCCATATAAGGCTCGGCGAGTTGTTTTTCAAGGCTCGGCTCGTATTGTGTTTTTCCAAGAAGGATATCAACGGTATCATTGACTATCTCGGGCCCGACGTAGCCCCAGCCCATCTGGATAAAAGGCGCACCGGGAAGGATGGGTGTCGGAATGTCCAAAATGAACAACAACAAGTCGTGCTGTTCGAATTGAGTAGGATCATAATCGGCGGTCGATACGTAAAGCGCGGTTTTGTTAAAAGCATCCCTAAACATGGAATTAGTTAAGGATATATCCTTAGCTGGTAGGTCTATCAAATTTCCGTTGGCCGCGCCTTCGCCGGTATAATTCAACTTTTCTCTGCAACTCAAAAGGGTTTTTGAGATGGTGGCCGCGACCGTTGGGCCGGAATAGCTGGTCCCGGAGTGCCAGTCGTAACCGTCCATATCTGTGTTGTTAGCCACAAGAACCGAAAAATCGGATGTAAAGTCCGGGGATTTTGCGGCTATTAACGCGTCTCCCTTACATTTGTAATCGAATCCACCTACGTTGATTATCTGTGGGGGTCCCGCTGTGTCACCAAACCACGGCGGCATGATTCGATTTCCTGCACCTTGTGTCAATATTTTGCCGGAATCGTATGCTTTTTTGATTGCCTCCGACACCCCGCTCCAAAACACTGGCTCTGGAACCTCAACACCAGTAAGTAATCCAAAACTTGATGAAATTATATCTATCCATGGCTGTTCTGCAGCCCAATTCATAGCCTCTGCCAAGTCCTTCGACCCGGCTTCGATTACCACCAAAAGAACCTCTTGGTTGTTGTTCAATATCGTTGATGCAACAGAGTTGCCGTGATCACTCGAATCCGACAGAATGGGCAGACCATCGGCTTCAACAAGATTTAGCACATAGTCCTGGCTGAATGAAACCGCACCGATGACAGGAGTTCCCGGTATCCAATATAAACTGCCACGCTCTACCTCTGAAAAAGTAGCAGTATCGTTCCGAACGTTTTGCTGATAACTATCGCCAAACGTCAGATTCAGCGGAATCGAATCCGCAGGATAGTCGGAAATATATGCAGATGGATGCGCCATCATATCAGGACGACGAAATTGCTGGTGGTATGGATTTATGCCTGAATCGATGTAAGCAACTACGACGTGGGATTTTTCAAAAAAAGCATTTGACATCTCGTTCGCAGTATTCACTCCCGAATCATCCGGTAGTTTTGTATCATCTACCGAAATGCAACCGGAAAGAAAACCGGTAAACATGGTAAGTGTAATTACTGTTATCAATATGTATCCCATGTTTTTTCCACTCCTTTGGACATCACATCTAAGTTTCCGGGAAAGTTCGGGAATTCCTGTTTAAACCATTTGCAGTCTTTATTTCTCAATGCGCCCCTGTAACCGTCCGAGGGACACGCGTAACAAAAGTCGTAGTCTTTGCATTCCTCACAAATCGATTTTTGAGGAACTTTGACTTTTTCAAAAAATTTCGTTACGGGTGAAGTCATAATTTTCTTCAATGAATCTCCACGCAGATTTCCCATCTTGAACGCAGGATGCAAAAATGAGGCGCACGGTCTGACGTCTCCGTTTGAAGCTATGAATATCGTCGCATATCCTGCCCCGCAATTTACACAACTTGCAACTACTGCTTCGGTTTTTTCAGAATTCCACGACTCAACTTGTATATCGGTTTTATACTTATTTACTAAAATGTCTATTTTATTTACTATTTTTTTATAAGAATCATGGTCAAAATTAAATTCTTTTCCTTTCGCCCGCCCCCCTTCGAAAATCCTGCCAAATCCGATAGATTTTGCACCCACAGATATTGCCAGTTTTACCATGTCTTCCATTTGATAAGAATTAAGGGGCATACACATAGAGGCTATTCCAACGTTTACCCCATTCAAAGTTAACTCCCTCGCTGCTTTTACAACCCTGTCAAACGAACCTTTTTTACCTCTAAATGAATCGTGGGTTTGCGCATCTGCCCCATCTATGCTGAGTTGAATCAAATTGATATTGTCATACGATGCGAGTTTTTTGCAAATGTTTTTATCTATGCGATATCCATTCGATATTATTTCAACTCTAAATTTATCCTTGCAAAAATCAAGAATCTCAAAGAAATCTTTCCTCAAAAATGGCGATCCGCCAGTCAAAGTAAGGGATTTTACAGCATCTGAATGTAACTTTTTTAGTATATTTATCACTTCGTCTGTATCCATCTCGTTTGCAGCCAAGGGTCCCGCTTCTGCATAACAGTGCCTACATCTTAGATCACAGGCTAACGTCAATTCAAACGAAGCTTTTATCGGAGTAAAATAGTCGATGTGGCCTATGAACTCCCCGCACTCGCGACTTTTCGATTCTTTTAATTCCACAAATCCGCCGCGTTCGAGTGTTAACAGAAAATCCCGTATTATGGGAAAAACCCTTGATGGGGAGTCGCCATGCCGCTCCGCCATTATCTCAGATATCTGATTCAAACTGGTTTTGCCATCCGAAAGACGAGATATCTCCAAACCCGTTTGATTGAGAATGCGGTAGGTATCTGTCGACTTTGACCATATCAGTCCTTTTCTTGGGGATTGGCGCAGATATGTGTCTTTTTTTCTGACTGGGTACATCAAATCACCGATATCGTAGTTTAAAAACATACCGGTCGATTTGGATACCACTCCTTCGGACATAGAGGACATCGGAGTTTTTCCCGCGCCGTTCGGCCCGAGAAGGCCGAAAAGCTCTCCCTTCTTCACGTCGAAGGAAAGGTCGTCGACAGCGAGGTTTTTCTGCGCGACGTTCTTCTCTTTGAAGAGCCGCTTGAAAGAGAATGAGGTGCGGTAGTATTTGGTGAGGGACTCAACATCAACAGCCGTTTCCATATCCAACTTCCTCGCTTGTTCCGATTTTGTTATTACATAAATGAAATTATATTTAACGTTGTCTGAAGGTTTCACTTTTTTGTGCACTTTCTTTTAGATAAAAAAGTGAGACCCTACACAATGAAAAAAATAAGCCGACATATCAAACGCATATCCAAAAAGTATATCTACAAGCTGTTAAAACGGATTTGGAAGCCGCCCAAAAAGCTCATTTCATAAGGAGAAAATCCTGTTCCGTGCTAACACGATATCATACCTAACCCATATCCAAAAAGTATATCTTCTAAAACGTCGTTTTTCTTTTTGCGGGGTGTCAAAACCCTGCGGGGAACGGCACCTTCAAAAGAACGGAAAAAGACGGAATAGGCATGAACACGAAAAAGTTGTTCGGAACAGGGGTAACAGCGATGTTGCTCGCAGGCCTGCTGGCGATTGTGCCGGCAGTTGGCGCGGAAGAAAGCGAAC
>PGXE01000022.1 GCA_002838935.1 Thermoplasmata archaeon HGW-Thermoplasmata-1
ATTGTCTTTTTCAGGTATTTCATTTAAATAGTTTATAAATGATCATCTGATTCTCATATATAAAGGCCGGCCATATTTCTCGAATCATGCCACACAGCAGGTTTTGATTGAATTTTTTGTAACTTGCGGGAAAACTATTTACCTTTTTGATGAGACTTGCATATTTTATTCTTCGGCTTTCTCCCAATAACCCTCATCGCCCTTAAACTGCTCGTAAGGCCAATCAAAAACTAGTTTCTTTGTTCTCGTAATGTTCGGGTAGCACAGAACCAATATCTATATGAAAACGAATGCCTAAAGGCGGTTGATGGCATGGCATATTCATGTCGCTCACAGATTACCGATTGCAAAGGGCAGTATATATTTTCAACATCTTGTGGCTCTTGTAGCAATGCACCGATTTCTTTAATACCAACGTTTAGCGTTTCACTTTAAACTACGTCATTACCCGCAACCTGCTGTGTGGCACGATTGTCATTTTCAGGCATTTCATTTAAATAGTTTATAAATAGTCTTCAGTTTTTACTATATAAATAACAATCATATTTAACGAATCGTGCCACACAGCACCGCAACCAAAATACAAAAATATTAATATCCGGTCAGGTCCTTGCGGCGGGAAGCCTTTCTTTTGCACCCCTTCTTGCCCTATACCTGATGTAAAAGCTTATCCCGACCAAGAGGGCAACGGCTGCGAATAACGCTATCGAAATCCAGAACGCGAGTTCGGTATTCGACAGCATATCGTTTGCGACTTCCCGGCTTGCATCTGTGCCCTCCTGCTGTGGCGGTGCGCCCATGAGCATGACGTCGTCTTTCTGCTTGCTTAAGTAGTGGCCAAGCGACCAAAACGCGCCTCCGAGGGCCGCAATCGCGGTGGAGAGCATGATTGCAATCACCGTGTTTTCAGGATGGAGGAGCTTCTTTCCTTTCCACGTAAGGTCGTAGTATACCCACTTCGAACCTTCGCGCTCGCGCCTCTTGACGAGTTCGACTGCCTGCAGCTTCTGCAGATGCTCGCTCACGGTGGTCTTCTTTAGCTCCATCGCCCGCGACAACTCGGATAGGGTCATGCGCTGATCGTCGAGGCTCTTCATCAGCATTATGCGCGTATCCGATGCGAGAACGTCGAAGACATCCTTGTCAAGCGTTATCTTTGACATCGGGATAAGATAGCGTTCCGTTATTTTAATATTCTCGCTTTCGTAAGGTTTCCGCCTTACCGCTCCAAAGTAAGCAAGACGCTGCCGACTCCCTTTTCGCGTTTGCCGCCCTAAAGCTGCATCCTGCCCCGAATCTGCTTGTTGCATCAAATCCGGTTGCTGCATCAAAGCACACTTCTGTTTCGCATAAAAACTAAAAGAGGCGGAGATGACAACTTTTATGATTGGTTATATCATATCTGCGCCCGATAGCAATGGCAAGGGGAGAACTGGTGAACAGGCTGCTTTGCGGCGCAGGTGCCGACAACGGCGACACGATACGGGTAAATAACGACATACACGACCTGACCGGGGTGCTTATGCCGAGTTCCGTCGCAAGCGGGGAGGATATCATCACCCTGAAATTGAAAAACGGCTACAATGTTGGGATAAAAGCCGGAAACGATGCCGCAATCACGCTCGTTTCAAAGAAAAAAGGCATCGTCAAGAAAGAAAAGAAAATTCCGTTCGACCCGAAAAAACCGACCGTCGCGGTGCTTGGCACCGGTGGCACGATAGCGTGTTACGTTGACTACCGTACCGGCGCAGTTCATCCGGCGACAAGCGCGGAGGATCTCGCATTCTCCGTTCCGGAGATATTCGAGGAGTGCAACGTCAGGGCGCGGGTCATATACAACATGCTCTCCGAAGACATGCAGCCGGACAATTGGCAGAAACTCGCCCGCGAGGTCGCAAAGGAGCTAAACGAAGGCGCGGCAGGGGTGGTCATACCCCACGGCACGGATACGCTCGGCTACACCGCGGCCGCGCTCGCATTCATGCTAAATGACCTCTCCGGGCCAGTCGTTCTGGTCGGGGCGCAGCGTTCGAGCGACCGCCCGTCAAGCGATGCGGCATCGAACCTGCTTGCCGCCGCAAGGGTTGCCGCAAGATCCGATATGGGCGAGGTTGTCGTAGTCATGCACGGCGAATCGAGCGACACGCATCTTAACATACACCGCGGCACGCGGGTCCGCAAGATGCACGCTAGCAGAAGGGATGCGTTCCAGTCGGTCAACGCTGTTCCTCTTGGCAGGGTAACGCCCGAAGGAAAGATAGAACTGGCCGGGCACTACAAAAAGAAATGCGCGGGACCCGTGCAGGTCGACGACCTCATGGACGAGGACGTGGCCATCATACAAACCTATCCGGGTATCTCGCCCGAACACATAACTGGAGTCGTAAGGGACGGAGTCGTGCTTGTCGGAACAGGACTTGGCCACATATCGAGCCGCTGCCTGCCGGCTGTCGGCGAGCTTATAAAAAAAGGGGCGCATGTGGTAATGTCGAGCCAGTGTCTTTGGGGCAGGGTCAACATGAACGTCTATTCGACGGGCAGGGACCTCCTTGCACTTGGCGTCATATCGGCAGAGGACATGCTTCCGGAAGTGGCATACATAAAACTCATGTGGGTGCTCGGACACACGAAGGACGCGGCCGAGGTGAGGCGGCTGATGGCAAGCGACGTCGCCGGCGAGACCTCACGGCGCACCCCAAGCGAAACCTACGGGGGTGAGCGCAATGCCTCAAGACTATGATTACGCAGCGCTCGGTTTTCGGGCCGGCCTAGAGATACACCAACAGCTCGACACTGCAAAACTATTCTGCTCTTGCGCTTCCGAGATAACAGAAGACATAGACTATGAATTCCAGAGGCTGCTGCGGCCCACCCAGTCCGAGATGGGCGACGTCGATCGGGCCGCGATAGCCGAAGCGAAAAAGAAAAGGCGCTTCATCTACACGGCGTCGAAAAGGACGACCTGCATGGTAGAGGCTGACGAGGAGCCGCCGCACGAGGCGAACGGGGATGCGATAGACGTCGCTCTGACGATGGCCGAACTTTTCTGCTCCAGGGTCGTCGACGAGATGCACTTCATGCGCAAGATAGTGATAGACGGCTCGAACACCTCCGGATTCCAGAGGACGGGGCTTGTCGCATTCGGCGGCATGGTGGACGAGGTCAGGGTGCAAACGATTGCGCTCGAAGAGGACTCGGCGCGCAAGATCGGCCAGAAGGACTCGCTTGTGAATTACGGGCTTGACCGGCTTGGCATACCCCTGCTCGAGATAGCGACCGAGCCAGACATACGCGACCCGCGCCACGCGCAGGATGTGGCAAAACGGATAGGCCGGCTTCTTCGCGCTACAAAAAAGGTCAAGCGCGGTCTGGGAACGATAAGGCAGGACGTCAACGTCTCAATATCGGGCGGCGCCCGCGTGGAGATAAAGGGGGTTCAGAACCTGAAAGCCATGCCCGAAGTGGCGAGAAAAGAGGTCGAGCGGCAGCTCATGATGCTTGCGGTAAAGGCCGAACTCGAAAAGAGGGGCATAACGAAAGATGCGGTGGAAGCCTGTGAAACTATTGACCTGACGGCCGCGTTCTCTTCCTGCGAATCGAAGGTGGTACGGGCGTCGCTCGACAACAACGGCGCGATGATTGGTGTAAGGCTGCCGGGATTCGAAGGGCTAATAAAGGGCGATTACAGGGAAGGTCCGCGCCTTGGCAGGGAACTTTCGGGATATGCGAAGAACGCCGCAGGCGTAAAGGGCGTGTTCCACAGCGACGAGCTTCCCTCATACGGGATAACGGAAAACGAGGTCACGGAGGTGAAACGCCTGCTTTCGGTCTGCGACGGTGACGGTTTTGTCATCTGCGCGGAAGCGCGGGCGAAGGCGCTTGCCGCAGTGACTGCTGCGCGGGAAAGGGCTGTAATCGCGCTTGAAGGCGTGGCAGAAGAGGTGAGAAAGGCGCTGCCCGACGACTCGACCGAGTATATGCGCCCCATGCCCGGCGCAGCAAGGATGTATCCCGAAACCGACGTTCCGCCTGTCGCGATAACCGCAGGGCGGAGAGCGAAAATAAGGTCATCGCTTCCGGAACTACCCGAAGCGAAGATGAAGCGCTTCGTCAGGGACTACGCGCTAAACCGCGACCAGGCAAAACAGCTTTTCGACCGCGAGATAGAGGACGAATACGAAGCGTTCGTGACGAAATACCCAAGCGAAAAGAACGCCGTTGCGAGGATACTGCTAAACGTGCTTCCCGAACTCGAATTGTCCGGTCTTGACACATCCGTCGTCGACGGAGCGATGGTTGGCGGCATACTCGATGCGCTCTCGCAAGGCGGATTCGCAAAGGAGGCGGTGCCGCAGATAATGAATCATCTGCTCAAAAATCCGGGTCATGGCCTCGCAGAGGCGGTAAGCGCGTGCGGCGTCGGCGCGGTGGGCGAGGACGAAGTGACGGCCGTCATAAGAGCGGTTATCCTGGAACGCGCCGGATTTGTGAAGCAGAAGGGAATGGATGCCCTCGGGCCGCTGATGGGGCCGGTCATGGAAAAGCTGCGCGGAAAAGCGGACGGCGCCCTTATTTCGAAGGTTTTAAAGGAAGAACTGAAAAGGGCCATGGGGTCGCAGCAGCCCGGTAGATGAGCGCGTTGCCGCCCACCTTACCGTGACTGCATGAGAACGCGGATGAAGGAGACGGCCCGACGCGCCACCATACTCGCGTGCAGGGTTCCGGGCATCGAAAAAGAGAGAGTCGACGATTGCGCGAAAACTGGTAAGGGCACACATCTAATGATACTGCCGCGCGTAAAAATCCATAAGATAACTAAGATAAATCTCAACTGTGGCTAAGCAAAAGATATGCCCCCTTGCCGGCCATAACGACCACCGTCACCACGAAGCCTGCGATGAGCACGCCCGCCGCGATGCAGGGTAGCGACTTCCTGAGGGGTATGCCGAACAGGTATGCCGCAAGCGCTCCGGTCCATGCGCCGGTCACGGGAAGAGGTATCGCGACAAAAAGTGTGAGGCCTATCTCCTCATACACTTCTATTTTCGCACTCACCCTCTTTCGCGTATGATCAAAGAGCCGCGTCATAAATCGGTCTCCCCATTGCCACTTTCTAAACAGCCGCTCTACCGGTCCGAGCAGAAGAAGTATGAACGGAATCGGAAGCAGATTGCCGACGACCGCCGCAATATAGGTTTCGACAGGGCCCATTTCGAGCAGCGTGAGGCCTATCGGTATGCCGCCCCTCAACTCTATTATAGGGAGCATTGAGATGAACCCCACCTTGAACCAGCCGGGAAGCGCAAAGAGAAAATCCAGAAGCGATTCCGAAATACCCATCTTTTTTCACCCGCCTTCATTCAAGGCCGTTCTCGACCCGCCTTCCGTATCCCGTATCCCACGTGAATTCCCCGTCTTCGAGTATGCGCTCGCCGCGCCTGAAAACGTCTGTCGGAAAGATGGCGTCGTGCCCTTCGAAAGGGGTCCATCCGCACTTGGATTGAAGGCGGGACGCTTCCACGTGGGCCACGTTGCCGACGTCGAATATTGCCATATCCGCGTCATACCCTTTCGCGATCCTGCCCTTATTACGTATCCCGAAGATACGCGCCGTGGCTTCCGAGGTCGCATGAGCCAACCTCTCGTATGAAATCGCGCCCCTCTTTACCTGAGCCATGAAAAGCGGGAGCAGGGTCTCCACGCCGGGCATTCCGCTTGGCGCATCGCCGAAATCGCATCCCTTCTCCGCGATGGTGTGGGGCGCATGGTCCGATTCCAGAACGTCTATGCATCCTGAGGAAAAGGCCGTGAAAAGCGCCTCACGGTCGCTATCCCCCCGTATCGGGGGATTGACCTTGTAAAACGAGGGTATGCCGCAATCCGCTTCCGCGGTCAGCAGGAGGTGATGGGGGGTGGCGCCGCAGCTTACGTTCTCTGGCCTATCCCCAAGAAGCGCAATCGCCTCGGCTGACGAAACGTGGGCTATGTGAACCCTGCATCCTGTTCTGGATGCGGCGTCTAGCACGGCACTCACGGCGGCGGCTTCACATTTCGAAGGTCTCGAAGCAAGGTGGTCGAGCGGAGAGTCTTCCTTCTCCAAACGGCACTCTTTCAAACAGTCGTTGTCCTCGGCGTGCACCACAACAGTAAGGCCCGTCTTTTTCACGGCTTCGAAAGCCTCGAAAAGACGTTCTTTTGGGAAAAGCAGGTTGCCTGTCGTAGAGCCAAGGAATATCTTGAAGCCGACCGCGCTTTTCGCAAGCTGCCCGAGGTTTTCCGGATTATCCTCTGTGACAGCTGCGTAAATCCCGAAATCCGCAAGCGATTTGCGGGATGCGATATCCAGTTTCTCACAAAGGCTCGCATTATCTATGGTCGGCGGAATGGTGTTTGGCATATCGAAAAACGTAGTCACGCCGCCGCATATCGCGGAGAGGGAGCCGGTGTAAAAATCCTCTTTATGAGTGAGCCCCGGGTCGCGGAAGTGGACGTGCGGGTCTATCGCACCGGGAAATATGAGCCTGTTCCCGAAATCGTGAATCGTCTTCCCCTTGAGGTTCTTCTTCACCTCGAGTATGCTGCCCGATTCCACATCTATGGCAACGCTTGCGGGAGTGAACGCCCCATCTAAAAAACAATTTCCGCGGATTACCAGATCGAAAGCCATCCATCATGTAAACGTCCGTTAATTTATAATAACTGGCATAATCTTATTAATCAGCAGAATATTATTCCGCTCATATCCATGATAGATATAATTGCCGACGAACTCGAAAAGCCCCCAAGTAGACGGGGGGTTGCCCCTTGATGGAAAAAATTCTTTTGAACGTCATCCTGCTTGCGATGCTCCTGCTGCTATCCGCACTTTTTTCGGGCTCCGAAACTGCGATGTTCTCGCTTAGCGGCGTCCGGGTTCAGCGACTCGTGAAAGAGCGTGCGGCGGGGTCTGCGACGCTGCACCGCCTACTTGACAAGCCCCGCCGACTCATAATAACCATACTTGTCGGCAACACGCTGGTTAACACAGCATCGGCAACGGTCGCCGCGTCGCTTGCCATATCGATTATGGGCAACCGCGGCATAGGCGTAGCCATAGGCGTTATGACGTTCCTTTTGCTCGTTCTCGGCGAGATAACCCCCAAAACCTATGCGTTCAACCATGCCGAAGGATTCTCGTTAAGGATGGCAAGGCCGATAGCGGCATTCTCGGCCCTGATACGCCCCATAACCTGGGTGCTTGAGGGGTTGACCGACCTCATCCTAAAACCCGTCGACGGGGAGAGGCACCATATAAGCAGGGAAGAATTCGACACGCTCATACGCGAAAGCGAATCGCAAGGCATACTCGCGGAGAGCGAAAAGAAGATGATGCAATCCGTATTCTCCATGAGCACGACTCCGGTAAAGGAGATAATGGTCCCCCTCAAGGAGATAATTGCGGTAGGCGTCGATTCGGGCGTGCAGGAAATAATATCGGTCGCGGCAAAAGATATGACGAGTAGGCTGCCGGTATACACGGAAACACTCGACGATTCGTCGCATTTCATCCACATAAAAGACATCCTCGAATATAAGTGGGGTAAAGAAGACTTCGACATCCGGCGCGTGATGCACCCCATTATCGCGGTGAACGAGAACAAGACCGCAAACGAGCTTATGAAATCTTTCCAGGCCAAACGCACCCATCTCGCGCTCGTCAAGGACGGCCATGGACAGGTGACCGGTCTTGTGACCCTGGAAGACCTCCTCGAAGAACTCGTGGGCGAGATAGAGGACGAATACGACCTTGAAAAGGGGGGCGGGGAGGCTGCGGCGCAACCGACGGCGGATGGCGCGGAACGGACAGCCGGCGGAGGTGAATGCCTGTGATTTCCCCGGAAATCGTCTCGCTCATCATAGCGGGCGGCGCAGTTATCGCCATGGGGTTCTTTGCCGGTATAGAAACCGGCTTCATATCCGTGAACAGGCTCAGCGCAAGACATGCGGCTCACAGCGGCTCGAAAAGGGCGAAGAGTCTCGACAGTCTGCTGCAAAAGACAAATCTGGTCGTGAGCACGACTCTTGTCGGGACGAATCTTGCCCACGTGGCGGCGGTATCTATGGCGACTGCTGCTGTGCTGACGCTCATGCCCCGCTACGGCAATCTGGTTTCGACGCTCGGCATGACGACAGTGGTATTGATATTTGCGGAGATAATCCCGAAATCGGTATTTCGTGCAAAGCCCAACCGCCTGCTTTACCGCTATTCCGCCCTGCTGCAGTTTTTTTACTACCTCTTCTATCCGATAACGTGGCTTGTGGGAATAATGTGCCGGGGCGTTCTTGCGCTCCTGCGCGTCCGGCCGAACGAAAGGATGACTTTCGTCACGCGCGACGAGATGAAGTTGCTGCTAAAAGATACCAAAAAAGACACGATAAAAGAAGGAGAGCGCAGGATGCTCTCGCGCCTCGTGGACTTCGCCGAAACGCAGGCAAGAGACGTGATGTTGCCGCTCGTGGACGTAAGCGCAGTCGATATCGACGATCCTTTAAGCGACGTGCTTGATATCGTCAACGAGGAGAAATTCTCAAGAATACCGGTTTACGAGGATAACTCGAGCGATATAATAGGCGTGGTCATGGCAAAAGATCTGCTCGAAGCGAACAAGCCGGACGAGCCGGTGAGGAACTACCTGCGCGACATCGGCTACGTTCCGGAATCGATGGGTCTTGACGAAGTGCTTGCTAAATTACGCCGGGGCAGGCGCGGCATAGTCGCGGTGGTGGACGAATACGGCGGCTGCATCGGGATAGTGACTATGGAAGACGTTCTCGAGGAGATAGTGGGAGACATACAAGACGAGCATGACGAAGAATCGCCGCTTGTGACAAAGGTCTCGCAAAACGAGTACGTGATGAGCGCACGCACCCCACTTGATCTTTTGCAGGACGAATACGACATAAACCTGCCTGAAAGCGATGCATACGAAACGGTTGGCGGACTCATATTGGAACTCGCAGAAAGGATACCACGCCAGGGCGAAGTTATAAAACAGGACGGCTACGAGTTCAAGGTGATAGAGGCAAACAGAAGGGGAGTGATAAAGGTGAAACTCACCCTTGGCAAAGGTTTTTTTGTATGACCCCGCCGCGCGGACTCTCCTCCGCAAATACCTCGCCAGAAAACGCGTATAAACTAAATCCTTTTGATGTCCATGCGTCGCGCGGCAGTCCCGCTTTTATGCAGGTCTGCTCCAAAAATACGAGTTCGTCCCAACCCCACTCGACTGGAACCTGCGGCAGCAGAAGGCCGGAACGCCCACCTTTCCATGCAATCAGCCCGTCTCTGCCTATGGCTATGCGTTTTATATAGTCTTCCGGCTTTTTAACATCGACCAATTCCGGTTTTGTGAGTATCGTGACCTCGACGACGATATGGTCCATCTCTTCGGCGCGCAGAGGCAAAAAACGCGGGTCGTTCGCAGCGCATCCGGCGGCTTCGGCAAGCGCATCGTAAAGCGGCATGACCGGCTCAGGAATGCCTATGCATCCGCGCAATTCAAGTTCGGGATAGGTGTTTAGCGTGACAAAAACGCCCATTTTCTGGTAAAACACCTCTGGCAACCCACCTCTGGATTTGCAAGGCAGCCTTTTTGATGCCGCTTTGGCCTCGACTATTTCCCTTGCAAGCCGGACCGCCGCCCGCCCATCGTCAGCATCGAACATGATAACGAAACAGTAATTGTTTTGCGCGGATTAAAAACGTTGCCCAAAACATTGCGGTTTACGCGAAAAGCCGAATAGTGACCATTTGCGGGCGCTTTTGGACAACAAAGCTTTTTACCAAGAACTCCAATTTCATTATATGAATCGGGGCTCATTTCCGCTTATCTGCATACTAAGCCTATTGCTGGCAAGCCTGATGCCTGCGGGGAGTCCCCTTGCCGAAATGGCAGCACCGGATTCGACAGGTCACAATGTGTATCTGGAACCGGCAGTGGATATCATGTTTTCATCAGAACAAAGAAGCATTCCCGCAATCCTGATAACCACGTATCGCAGTGGAATGGAGGATGAAGGCCGGGTGAAGCTTTCAGAATACTGCGTCGAAAATGGGCTTTTATCGATGAATTTTCGCAATCTTCCGATAGGGGCACTCATTGCAAAGCCGGAAATAGTAGAAGAACTGAGCGGCTGGAACGAAATAGAGGGCATATATTCCAATAGCCTTTGCCGCACCATGCTGGACAAGAGCGTGCCCTACGTCGGGGCGGAGTTGGTGTGGAATACATACAAGCAGAATGGGGCGGGCGCAGGCGTGATGATAATCGATACCGGAATCGACGGGACGCATCCGGACGTGAGATACGGGAGCAATCTCGTGCAAAATGCGGCGCCTTCAAGGACGGATGGGCTTGTTGTAGATTATATCGAAGACCTGCCTTCGACAGACCTTAGCGGACATGGAACCCACTGCGCATCGATAGTTGCAGGAACCGGAAATGCGTTAGGTTCGCTTCTGCCGGATTATAAAAAATACGTCGGCATGGCCCCGGGCGCGGCCCTGATAGGATTTGCGTCTTCATACAGCGATTCGGGCGCGGAAAATCCCGATGAGTTCGACATAATGGGGCTGCTCGCGGGTTTTGATTACGCGCTTGAAAAACAGGACGCTTACAATATAAAGGTGATATCCTGCAGTTGGGGCGATAACGGCGATTTCGAGCCTAAACACCCGATAAACCTGGCAACGCTCAACTGCTATCGGGCAGGCATGTCCATATTCTTTTCGGCAGGCAACGAAGGGGAGGACGGGCTTGGCACGATGAACCGGTACGCCCTCGCCCCGTGGGTCCTTGCCGTCGCGGCAGGTGACCTCATCGGCATAATCCCGCAATTCAGTTCAAAAGGCACCGATGCGGACATAAGCAAAAAACCTTACGACCATCCCGACATAACAGCGCCCGGAGTAATGATAACCGCCGCAAAGGCCTCTACCGACTCCGTAGGAACGATTGGAGGGATACTGCCAACTGCAACTTCTGGCGGTGTTTTATACGTCGATAAAAGCGGCACGAGCATGGCGTGTCCCCACGTTTCAGGCGCTGCCGCGCTCATTATCGCGCAAAACCCCCTGCTTAGCCCGGACCAGGTTTACGATATACTCATAGCGACCGCTTCGGAGATGCCCACATATGATTACTGGGAATGCGGAGCCGGATACCTTAACGTTCTTGAGGCTTACAGGCTTGCAGTTCAGATCGAAGGAACGCTGGATTATTTCAAGAGCGGCAATTATAAATATGCGGGAGACAGATCAGGGGACCCCGGTTTTTCGTGGGACCCTCTCAGCGGGGCGATGAATCCCGAATCCTCCGATTCGGGAGGTGCCAACCCCTCGTCGAAAACGGAGATGTGGTACGATCCGTTAGTATCACCGCTAGGAATAGCATTAGCGGTTGGACTGATTGTAATGATGCCTATCGCATTCACGTTCAAAAGAAAATAAAACTTGGCCGCAATGCTGCATCTATCGACTTCTCGTTTTGGGTGTCGCATAGCTTACGATAGCGGTTCCGGCGGACTCCGTGTTATGCTCGTTGGACGCACCTGCGTTACCGACCGGATTTGCCTCCGCTCTTTTGTCAACTGATTGCGTGGTTTTTACGGGCGCACTTTGCACATTTGCGCCTGCCGTGTCGGCGGTGTCTTCGTCGCGTCTGCGCCTGAGGGCAAAGGAGTATCGGAATAACAGCAACGAAACCATTGCAAAAACTAGGCCGAACCAGAACGACAGGGTCATCTGGCGTATGTTGTCGACCCGAAAGTTGATGAGAGCCACGAATTTGTCGCCGATTATGTCCGGAACCGCACTTATATCGAAAATGAAAAGCACGCCCATGATAAAAAGAAAAGCGGATAGGACGATTACGCCTCGATAGATGAGTATCCTGCGATTTTTTCGTTTGGGGGCGTCTATCGGGATTGTGGATGCTGCAAATATCATCACGAGTCCGATTACGGTCATCACGAGCCCGAGAATGAATGACAGCGACGAAAAAACCATATCTGAAATGTTTGCGGTTATTATCAGCACCAGGTTTCCCGCAAGCGGCCGCGATGCGACCTTCACGCCGACTGCCACCATAGGGCCGATTACAATCAAAGCAATTGCGATTATGGATATCAGAGGACGCAATATGCGGGGGTTTCTTCGGCTCACGCTCATTTTAATCGAATAATATTGTGTTCTTGGGGTTATAATGTTTGCTGCCGATTTTTGGGATGATCGATGAAATAGGCCTTCGGGGCAGGAAGACGATAATGATGCCCTAAAGCCCAATTATTAATAAGGGATAATCTATTTCCGCATTAGGGGTCGACATGAGACTTATCGAATGCGTACCTAATTTTAGCGAAGGCAGGGACCACGAGAAAATACAGGCGATAGTCGCGGAAGTGAACCGGGTCGAAGGCGTTAAGGTGCTAGACCTCTCTCCGGACGCCGACCATCACCGCACAGACCTGACGATGATAGGCGAACCGGAGAAGGTCTACGAAGCGGCGATGAATCTTGCGGTGAAGGCCGTTGAATTGATAGACATGACCTGCCACAAGGGCGAACATCCGCGCATGGGCGCTGTCGACGTCGTCCCGTTCATACCCGTTTCCGGGGTCGAAATGGCCGAGTGCGTCGCGATGGCGGAACGGTTCGGACGCGAGTTCTCGGAAAAGACGGGAGTCCCGGTCTATCTGTATGAGGATGCGGCAAGGAAGCCGGAGCGAAAAAACCTTGCAGACGTCAGGCGCGGGGAATACGAGGGAATGCTAAAGGAGATAGGCACCAACCCCGACAAGGTGCCCGATTTCGGCCCCAACAAGATGCCGCTGAAAAGCGGAGCAACCGGCGTATGCGCGCGCTTCTTCCTCGTACCGTTCAACGTCAATCTGGGCACAACCGACGTCGAGATAGCAAAGAAGATAGCGAAGGCGGTGAGGTTCATGAACGGCGGCTACCGCTACGTCAAGGCCATGGGATTCGACATAAAGGAGCGCGGCCTCGTGCAGATATCGATGAACCTCGTCAACTACCGCGGCACCCCCATATTCCGCGTTTTCGAAACCATAAAATCGGAGGCGCTGCGTTACGGGGTTCCCATCGTAGGAGCCGAGATAGTCGGGCTCGTGCCCATGGAAGCGCTCGTTGACGTGGCTGATTATTACCTGCGGCTTGAGAATTTCAAGTTCGACCAGGTACTCGAAAAGAAGCTGCTCGAAGCTTACGAGGGGTGAGAAACTGAAGCTTGCGGCGATGACGCTAAAGAGATTTCTCGATGAAACCGCATCCTCAAATCCAGCACCGGGCGGAGGCAGCGTGGCAGCGCTCGCGGGCGCGCTTGGTACAAGCCTCTCCGAAATGGTCGCAAACCTGACCATCGGCAAAGAAAAGTATGCAGGTGTGGAAAAGGAGATGGCCATGGCTACGGAATCCTGCAAGGAGTTAAGGGGGAAACTGTTGCATCTCGTCGACGAGGATACAAAGGCTTTCAACGGCGTGATGGCGGCATTCAAGATGGCAAAAGAAACCGACGACGAGAAGAAGGCGCGCAGCGCGGCGATACAGAAGGGATACAAGGAAGCCGCGCTCGTCCCTCTTGAGACCGCGAGAACGTGCGGCAAGGTGCTGCATCTTGCAAAGATGATGGCTGAGAAGGGGAATTCAAACTCGATAACCGATGCCGGAGTTGCGGCGCTGATGGCGCGCGGCGGCCTACGCGGCGCGGCGATGAACGTGAGTGTTAACCTCGGCTCGATAAAGGATGAAGGATTCGTCAAGACAACATGCGAAGAGGTTACGCTACTGCTTGCCGAATCTGAAAAGCTTGAGAACGAAATAATGGAAATTGTCAGGGAAAAACTATCGCAGTAAAAGGTGACGACGGTGTTGAAGGATGATTTGATAGGATGCGGCGCGGTGCTGTTTGGAGATTTCACGCTGACCAGCGGAGCCAAGAGCAGCTACTACGTGGACATAAAGAAGGCGAGCACGAACCCGAAGGTTCTGCGGCACATAGGGAAAGAGATGTCAAAGCATATCGAAGGCATCGACATGATTGCGGGCATGGAGCTTGGCGCGGTGCCGATAGCGGTTGCGGTCGCGCTTGAGACTGGCAAGCCATATGTCATAATCCGAAAAGGCGAGCGCACTCACGGAACAGGAAAACAGATAGAGGGCGATCCAGTTTACGGCAAGCGCGTGCTTATAGTCGAGGATGTGACGACAAGCGGCGGCTCGACGATAAAGTCAGTCGAGATACTTCGCGAGGCTGGCGCAACCGTTGATAAGGCCCTCGTAGTGGTGGACCGCGAGGCGGGAGCCATACCGAAGCTTGCGGAAATGGGCGTTAACCTCATTCCCATGGTAACCGTGAAGGAACTCCTCGCTTCGCAGAAGTAAAATTTTTCCGATTTTTTTAACTCGAATTTTCCATTTTACGCAGAATTATTTTCAATGAGAAAACTTGTTTTAGAGCTTCTCGTTCAGGATGCCTACTCTGCTTATAGGAATGGAATCATCGGCTCTATTATCGGAATGCAGGCAAGCATCGCGATTGCGAAAAGCGGCGGATTCACAAGGTTATCCGAAACCGGGATGAAAAACGGTATCAGGATATCAGAAACCATGAACAGGAAGGCAAGCACGGCTGCTGCGGGAATTCCTACAAAAGCCAGTGTCGAACCGAAAGTGACGAGCGTTCCTGCGATGGTCCCCTCCCAGCTCTTCTTTTCCTGAAGCGGCAGTTTGTGCCGGCCGAACCTTATGCCAAAAAGCGCTGCCGCCGTATCGCCAAGCACGATTGCAAGTATCATTGCTATGGCTGCCGGTAGCGTGGCCTCCCAGAGCGCCGGATTCCAGCCGAGCATGATAAGGCCAAGGCTCAACCCTGCCATCATGTATACGTGGGAAACGAAGGTTATCTCGCCCTTGCGCCTGCTCTTTAATATGATATCCTTGAAAGGATACTGCAACTCGGGATGGCGCAGCCTTATGAACTCCGAAGGCAGTGTGGCAAAAAGCAGGATTAGAGAAAACATTATCGCAAGCACGTGCCCGCTTACGAAATAGGGGGCGTTCGCCATCCGCTCGACGTTCTGTATCGTTTCGGGCGTTATGAGGGGCAATCCCGACCCGAGTTTGTAGATTCCTTTTGATAGAAGCCCGAATACAACATGCGCCACACCGAAATAGGAACTCAAAAAAAGCAAAAGCGCCATGTGGGGAAGCTTGCGCATGACCTCTTGCGAAGGTGTCTTTATATGCATCTCGTCCCCTATCCTCTTGAACCTCTTGCGGGCGGCGGCGTTGCCAAGCTGTATGCGGATCGAATCGACAAGATATATTATCATGTTATGCGGTTTGCCGGAATCCGCGTTCTCGGCCATCCGTTTTTCGGCTTGCGCCCTGCCGCGGTCGGCGAGTTGTGTAAACTCGTCCCCGAGACGGCGTAGCAAAAGAGAAACTTTCTTCTTGTAGTTGTATCGCGTATATGTCAGGGCGAATATCGTGAATGCGACTATGAACACGGCCACGTACCAGCTTAGCGGCGATGGCAGGAACGGCTCTTTTGAAAATGCGTTTGCGACAAGCGACGCAAAGAGCGACAGGAGGGATGCCGAAAAAAGAACGCAGCCCGCGCGGTCGTCTGTCCTTGACCGGATGGCACCCACGGTATGGTATATCACAATCGCTATCGAGCCAAGCGCCATCGCTGCGAGCGCAAGGGAAAAAACGAGTCCCTGCATACCTGCGGCAAACCCATATTCCATATAAACACCACTATCTTAATCCGAAACTGCCGGCCATTTAAGTTTTTTGTGCAACCGGCTTGGTGAAAAAGCGTGAATCCTTTTTGGGAACTACGTTTTTCGTCTTACCACAAGACACCTGTGTCTTTACAGGGTCTTTAAATACTCACACATACGGGGCTAAAAAATCCAATTGCTTAAGTACGGCTAGTTCATTTACATTCGATTCAAAGGGGAGTGACAAATGAAAGTGCTCGTCGTCGGCGGAGGCGCCCGCGAACATGCCATCTGCAAAGCCGTGGCAAGAAGCAAGGATGCAGAACTTTACTGCGCCATGAAAAACCTCAATCCGGGCATCGTGCGCCTTGCCAAAAACCACCTGCTGACAAATGAAACCGACGTATCCAAAATAGTGGATTATGCAAAGAAGAAATCCATCTGCCTTGCGATAATAGGGCCGGAATCGGCCGAGGAGGCGGGTATAGTGGACGAACTGAAAAAAGCAGGCATTCCTGCGGCATCTCCGACAAAGGGGGCCGCGCTGATAGAAACGGACAAGGAGTTCATGCGCAAGCTGATGAAAAAACATAAGATATCGGGCAGGCTAGGCGCGGAGTCCTTTTCCGATCCTGCGAAGGCAAGGGAATTCATAGAGAAAAACGACCTCAACGTCGCGATAAAACCCCTCGGCCTAACAGGTGGCAAAGGGGTCAGGGTTGGCGGCGACCACTTCACCGATATCGAAGGCGCGATGGGGTATGTCAACGAGGTGCTTTCGAACTCTATTGGCGGCAAGTCGAAGGTGCTGATAGAAGAAAAGGCGGCCGGCGAGGAGTTCACCATACAGGCTTTCTCTGACGGCAAAACGACGCTCCCGATGCCGTCAGTCCAGGATCACAAGAGGCTGCTGCCCGGGGACAATGGGCCGAATACCGGGGGAATGGGCTCCTACTCGCAGGCCGACGGCCTCTTGCCGTTCATGTCTAAAAGCGACTACGAAGAGGCGGCCACGATAATACAGACGATAGTCGAATCGCTTGCCGATGAGGGTACGCCCTATGTAGGAACCATATACGGGCAATTCATGCTGACTACAAACGGCCCGAAGGTCATAGAGATCAACGCCAGGTTCGGCGATCCAGAGGCCATGAACGTGCTTTCACTGCTTGAGACGGATTACATCGAGATATGCAAAGCCATGGTCGAAGGCACGCTGCACGAAAAAAATGTCTCCTTCAAAAAACAGGCCACAGTGTGTAAATACGTGGTTCCGGAAGGTTACGGTGTAAAGAGCATGGAGGATGTGCTTATAGAAGTGGACGAAAAAGCGGTTGCCGACGCCGGCGCCGAGATATTCTATGCTAGCGTCAACGAAAGGGGGGGTCAAATCTATACGACCTCGAGCAGGGCGCTTGCGGTCGTCGGGGTTGCGGACACCATCGACGAGGCTGAGGTAATATGCGAGAAGGGGCTTGCCAACGTCAAAAGCGAGCACATCTTCATAAGGCACGATATCGGCGGTAAGGAACTTATCCAAAAGCGCATAAACAACATAAACTCATTGAGAGGGAACTGATTTGACAAAGGATAACACATTTCTCTATTTCATAGGCACGGCTGGAAGCGGCAAGTCCAGGCTGACCGGGAGCATGAAGACCTGGTATACCCAGCACGGTCTCGATGCAATTACTGTAAATCTCGATCCTGGCGCCGAAAAACTCCCCTACGAACCGGACATCGACGTTCGGGAATGGATACGCATAAGCGAGGTCATGGAGGAATACGGTCTTGGACCCAATGGGGCGCAGATAGCATGCGCGGATATGGTGGCATTCAACTTAAACGAAATAAAGGAACGGCTTGAAGAATACAAGGCGGACGCCGTGCTTGTCGACACGCCCGGGCAGCTCGAGCTTTTTGTATTCAGGGAATCGGGCAAGTTCATCGTGGAATCCCTAAATCCGGAACGCTCTCTCGTGGCATACCTGATGGACCCGTTCCTCGCAAGAACCGCAAGCGGCTTTGTCAGCCAGATGATGCTCTCCGCTACTACGCGCTTCAGGCTCATGCTGCCGATGGCAAATATTCTTAGCAAATCAGATCTGCTCAAAGAGAGCGAATTGGGTACCATACTGAATTGGTCGGCAGAGCCGGACCTGCTTTGTGATGCCGTCATGGATGAAGAGCCTTCGATGCAAAGAGAGTTTTCGATAGATACCGCAAGGCTTCTCTCCGAAATAGGCGCACAATCACGCCTGATAACGGCGTCTGCAGAGACCATGAAGGGCCTTGAAGATATCTACGTGCATCTGCAAAACCAGTTCGCTGGCGGAGAGGACGTCAGGTCGGATTGAAAATAAATTATCAAAAAGGAGCGGGCTCGAGGGGATTCGAACCCCTGACCAACGGATTAAGAGTCCGTCGCTCCACCTAGCTGAGCCACGAGCCCAAGAGC
>PGXE01000023.1 GCA_002838935.1 Thermoplasmata archaeon HGW-Thermoplasmata-1
ACGTGAATTAAAAATTCACGTATGAGAACAATGTGAGCATTCTGTCTGTATCGGCGTTGCGATTGAGGAATTACGAAGTAATTCCGAGATAAGGCTAAAACTAAAAGGAGCGAGGAAACGAGCGACTGTTTTAGCCTGTGCCGGGTTTTCTTTAGGCCTAACTCATTTTTCGTTCAAGAAATCGTTTTAAATGATGATTGCAATACCATTGAGTAGAAAGGTGATCATATGAGCCGTGTTGTGAAATACGAAACCTTCGAGAAAATGACGCCAAAACAGCTTATGTATGGCTATGAAACAAGAGCCGATGGCACCGTTCTTGTCCACGACAAGAAATACGCGGAAGGGCGAATGGCCGTCCTTCGTAAAGTAGCGGCAGCGGCACGGGGATCGTTTTGAAGATATTTGTGGATACCTGCATATTGTATGATATCATCGGGAAGCAGGAAGGTCAAGTTGAAACCGTCCTGAATCACTGCAAAAATAAAGGTTTCCAAATTGCAACATCCATTTCGACCATCGGCGAGTTTGTCAATACCGCGATCCAGAGCGGACGCGACAACCTCATTCACCGCTTGCCTGGGTTTTTGAGAGAATATTGCATAACTGTGGTATATCCCTCTCATTATTTTCCAGAAACGTTGATGACAATAGAAGGAATGGACGCTTCTTATCGTCTCAGCGACAGCGACAAGCTGCACCTTGCCTTTGCGCATTACGGCGAATGCGATTTCTTTTTCACATCAGACAAAGACCTCCGTGATTCCAACGCATATGAAAATCTGGTGGAGATTGGATATTACGGCAAGCTAAGGAAATATTTGTAGCGACGGCGGAAGACGAGCAGCCGTCAAGCCAGAAAGATAAAGCGAAGAGCCGTCAAACCCAAAGTATAATTCAGGCAGCCATAACCAGTGAAGCATGATTTAAAAGGTATGAGGTCATACAATAAACCGATGAAAACCTGCATGCTTAACGAAACCGGGAGGCAAACCCTCTTAACTAAAATTTCAAAAGAGCTTTCGGAAAGAAGCGATATCGAGTTTGCATATGTGTTCGGTTCATTCAATACCGGTGTTTTTAGGGATGTGGATGTAGCGGTTTTTCTTTCTCATGGAATGAGCGGGGCAGATGCCCTTAAGCTGGAACTGGAGCTTGAACGAAGGCTTGGTTTCATAGCTAAACTGGATGTAGACGTGCGGATTTTAAACCGCTCTCCGCTTTCATTCAGATACAATGTGATTCGCACAGGAAAACCGTTCCTTAGCAAAAACGAGAGCGCAAGAAGCGATTTTGAGAGCTTAACGTTAGTTGAGCACCATGACTTTGAGTTCTATCGCAGGAGTTATAGAAAGGAGGTGCTGGCCATTGGAGTTTGATATAGACAAAATCACAAAGCTCGCTTCAGAGGTTTATAATGCCCTGGACAGGCTTAGAGAACTGGCCGAACTCGAAGAAGGAAATTTTATCTCGGATCGCTATAAGGTGGCAGGCTCGAAATATTTTTTGATAGTGGCAATAGAGGGCACGATAGATATCTGCAACCATCTGATATCGCGCAACAGATTTAGGATGCCTGAGGATTATGACGACACCTTCAGAGTGATGGCCGAAGAGAAGATCTTGGATATGAATTTCGCGGAAAAATTGATCGAGATGGCAAAATTCAGGAATAGGCTGGTTCATATTTATTGGGAAGTCAACGATTCGATAATTTATACAATAATGAGGGAAGATGTGGACGATATAGCACAATTGATGGAGAAGCTCACAAGCGCAATGAATCAAAGTTAGTTGTGCGATTTTGATGAAATCCGCGAAATTGATCGGCACTATGTCAAGTAGCCGTCAAGCCTGTGCGATTTTGATGAAATCCGCGAAATTGATCGGCACTATGTCAAGTAGCCGTCAAGCCAGAATAGATTAAGCGAAGAGCCGTCAAGATTGAGGAACTACAAAGTAGTTCCGAGATAGGACTAATCGAACATAGTGAGATTAGTGCGTATCGAAGAATAATTCGATCAGCCCCAACTAAAGCCCTGCCGATATTAGAAGTTGTTGCTCTGCTTGACGCATTCAAAGGCGGCGGTCGCCATTCCCTCTAATCGCTTTTTTGAAAAAAGCGAAACAGCACCAACGATTATTATTCGTTCTTTTTTCGTTCTATCCGCGAACGATTCACACATATATGATGCATTACGCGGAAACGATTTCCGCTAAATTTCCGCTAAATTTCCGCTAAAACATAATATGAGGTCTTGTCGCTTGTCCCCATTTTTTTGAGGATCTCCATTTCCAGGAGTTGTTTTAGGTCGTTTCTCGCCGTCCTATCTGTTATCGAAAACAATTCTGCATATTTCCCACTGGTGATTTTTTTATGTTTTGTCAGATATTCCATTGCCTTCATCTGCCGTTCATTCAATCCCAGACCAACCAGATATCCTTTTGTCAGTTTCGATTTCCGGAATGTCAGGACCAAACTTGTTCCTGTAATCTCAAATTCCGGCTCCGGTAGCCCGCCTGCCATGCACCAATCAATGATCTTGTTCGTTCCTGTCCCAAATTCGCCCCGCTGGGCGAACTTTCCCTATCCCCCAAACGTTAAGTCGGATTTCTTCCACTGAAATTTAAAAATTACCCACCGGTTTTTGGAGAAAACCACAATTGCCGACATAAACAAAAATGTGGGCCGAATTCCGCTTCTGCTAACCTTTTCGTAATTTCATCAGCGCGCCTGCGATTTGTCAGGCGGGCCTGCAAACGTTCTCTTTTGTATCTATTTCGAGATTTGTCGCTCTCCTGTTCTCTCTCCGGTCTAGCCGGCATACCGCCAGTTCGTTCCCTCTTTGGTATCCTGTATCTCGAATCCCGCACGCTTGAGTTCGTCCCTTATGCGGTCGGAAAGCGCCCATTTCCTGGATTTTCGCGCATCCTCTCTAAGCGTAATAAGCGCGGACATCAGTTCTTCGACATTTTCACCGGCGAGCCGGCCGTTCTCCGAAAGTAGCGTTTTCAAGACCGCTTTTGAAGCGTCCGGCACGCCCGGGGCATTGCGTTCTTTTGTGAAAAGGGTCAGCACCCTGCCAGTTTTTTCCAAAGCTTCGAACGCTTTTGCGGCGACGGCCGCTACGACCCCTCCTCCCGAAAGATAGCGGTTTGTCGCGGTCACGAACTCGAAGAGCCGCGCAATCGCTTCGGGTGTCCCGAAATCGTTATCCATCGCCTCCTCGAAGCCGCGAACGTAATCGTCGATTTCACGGACGTATCGGTCGGACGGGGTTTTCGGCTCTTTTCCCTCTATGCCCCCGCTTTGCGGGCTGCCGCCCGCCGATGCCTCGAGGGCGTCCCTTGCCCGGTATATCCGTTCTATCCCTTTTTTCGCGTCGTCGAGCCCCTTGCCCGTGAAATCTATCGGGCTGCGGTAGTGGGTCAGCGCATAGAAGAACCTGACGGTTTCGGGGTCCTGCGCCTTTAGCAACTCGTCCAGGTTTATCGTGTTGCCAAGGCTCTTGCTCATCTTCTCGCCCTCGACTGTCAGGAATCCTGTGTGCATCCAGTATTTCACAAACGGCTTTCCGGTCGCCGCCATAGACTGCGCGGCCTCGTTCTCGTGGTGAGGGAATATCAAATCCCTGCCGCCACCGTGGATGTCGAAGCTCTCGCCAAGATACTTGGTCGCCATCGCCGAGCATTCTATGTGCCAGCCCGGTTTCCCCGCGCCCCAGGGAGAATCCCAGTTCGGCTCGTTTGGCTTTGCCGCTTTCCAGAGCGCGAAGTCAAGGGGGCTGCGCTTCTTCTCGCCCGGCTCAACCCTTGCCCCTGCGTTAAGCTCGTCGACGTTCTGGCCCGAAAGCCCCCCGTAACCTGAAAAACCGGGAACGTCAAAATAGACATCTCCGCCGGACTCGTACGCGTGGCCGTTCCCGATTATCCGCTTTATGAAACCGATTATCGCATCCATCTCGCAGGTCACTTTTGGATAAACGTCCGCCCTGCCGACGCCAAGCCGGTCGAGCGAGCCCAGGCATATCTCGGTATAGCGCCTTGCGTATTCTATCGGATCCTCGCCCACGACTGCGGCAGCGGCGTCTATCTTGTCGTTGACGTCGGTCACGTTCTGCACGTAGGTCACGCCGTAGCCGCGGTACTGCAGGTAGTTGCGTATTATGTCGAATGCGACGTAGGTGCGGGCGTGGCCTATGTGGGTTGGGGCGTAGACCGTCATTCCGCAGACGTACATGCCGACCTTGGAGTTTCCGGATACCGGCTTGAACTCCTCTAGCCCTCGCGTGAGGGAATTGTAGACATTGAGGACCATCGTAATCGAAAGGAGAATGACGAATCGATAAAAAAGGGTTGGCGTAAATTTGCCAAAAAAGCGCAAAATCGGTTAAAGATGAAAAGAGGCGGCTTTTTCGCCTTACATCATGTCGCCCATGCCGCCCATTCCGGGCGCGCCGCCTGGCATGCCTTCGCCCTTGGAAAGCCCCTTCGATGCTATGACGTCGTCGATGCGCAGTATCATGGTCGCGACTTCGGTCGCCGACTTTATCGCCTGCGTTCCGACGCGCAGCGGCTCGAGGACGTTTAGCGCCTTCATGTCTTCGACCTCGCCGCTCATGACGTTCACGCCCGCGTTCTTCTTGCCCTCGCGGTGCGCCTTGCGCAGCTTTATCAGTATGTCGATTGCGTCAAGACCCGCGTTCTCGGAAAGCGCCCTTGGGACCACTTCGACCGCGTTCGCGAAGCTCTCTATCGCCATCTGCTCCCTGCCGCCTACGGTGGGCGCGTAGTCGCGAAGCGCTAGCGCTATCTCCATCGCAGCGGAGCCGCCGCCGGTGGTCATCTTGCCGTCCTCGATTGCCACGGACACTACGCCGAGGGCATCGTGAAGCGCGCGCTCTATCTCGTCGATGACGTGCTCGGTCCCGCCCCTGATGAGTATGGATACGGCCTTAGCGTTCGGGCAGCCGGTGACAAAGGTCATCTCGTCGTCCGCAATCTTCTTCTCCTCTATGCGTCCCGCGGCCCCGAGGTCCTCGGGGGCGGCCTCGCTGAGTTTCGAGACTACGTTCGCGCCGGTGGCCTTTGCGAGTTTCTCCATGTCCGACTTCTTGACCCTGCGTACGGTGTATATGCCCGCCTTTGCAAGGTAGTGCTGCGCGAGGTCGTCGACGCCTTTCTGGCACATCACGACGTTCGCGCCGGTGGCCTTTATCTGCTCGACGTACTTCTTTAGCATGCGCTCCTCTTCATCAAGGAATGCCTGCAACTGCGCAGGGTCGGTTATCTGTATCTTCGCGTCGACCTCGGTTTTCTTGACCTCGACCGCGGAATCGACGAGCAGTATCTTCGCGTTCTCGACGAACTTGGGCATGCCTGTGTGGACGCGCTCCTTGTCGATGATTATGCCGTCGATGAGGTGGCTGTCGCTTATTGAGCCGCCCTGCTTCTTCTCGATCTTTATGTTGTCGATGTCGACGCTGTATTTGCCGTCGGCATCCTTCTCCGAGACCAGGCTGCACGCCTTTACCGCTATCTCGGCAAGGAGCTTCTTCTGTGAGCCCGCGCTCTTTCCGGTCATCGCGGTCTCGGCTATGAGTCTTAGCCTCTTCTCGTCGTTTGGCGTGATGTCGTCGGCTATGCCCGTAAGCACGTCGACAGCCTTCTCCGCCGCAATGCGGTAACCCTCGCATATCATGGTCGGATGGACGTTCTGCTCGACAAGCGCTTCCGCCTCCTTTAGAAGCTCGCCCGCGAAGATAACGGCGGTCGTGGTGCCGTCGCCGCACTCGTTGTCCTGCGTCTTTGCGACCTCGACTATCATCTTTGCCGCGGGGTGGGCTATGTCTATCTCTTTTAGGATTGTCACGCCGTCGTTCGTTATGATCACGTCGCCCATGGAATCGACGAGCATCTTGTCCATGCCCTTGGGTCCGAGAGTGGAGCGCACCGCATCTGCGACCGCACGTGCTGCCATTATGTTGCTCCCTTGCGCGCCGCGTCCGCGTTCGCGATGGGTTCCTTCCTTCAAAACTATAACCGGTTGCTGTCCTGCATACATATTATTCTTGCCTCCTTTTCTAGATATCATCAAAGATATTTTGAACCCGGCGTTGCCCGGATTCGGGTAGAATCGGTATTCCAAGACTTCTATATAAAGTTAATGTTGGATGCGGGAAAATGGGTTGTGGAGACTGTTATGCCCGCCGGGGACTATTGTGTCTTTGCGGCAATCGTAAAAATTGGGCAGTCGCTGGGAGGAGACGAAGATAAATTCCCGGATGGAACGGAAGAAGAAACGTTAATCAAACGCCATATCCAGAACGCTTTTATATATATCAAGTGAATCCGGAATCGCCGTAGCGCGGCAGGTGAATAGATGGCAACAAGCGAGAGTGATAAAAACCAAAAGATGTCGGAGGAGCGGAAATACCTTCTTGCAAGGGAACTCGTGAGGCAGATGAAGATATTCTACCTGCACCTTGCAATATACGTATGCGTGAACGTTAGCTTGATTTTGACCCTTCTCGTAACATCCCTTGTCGAAATGGACTTCACGAGGATGAAGTATGTGCACTATCTGCCGACAATCTGGGGTGCGGGTGTCTCCATACATGCGATAATCGTTTTTTCGAAGGGACCGATGATAAAGAAGTGGGAAAAGGAGAAGATAACCGACTTCGTAAAGGACTGGGAAGAGAAAAAAGTAAAGGAGATAATGGAAAACGAGTGAACAAAGCGAGGGCCGGTGGGCGAAAAATTGATTTGATGAAAAACGAGTGAAACGCTTAAAAGAAAAATGAGGGGGGGGGTGCGGTGCCGCCTACCCTGCCGGCCAGACCTTGTCCCTGCACTTTATCCCTATCTCTGCAAGCTCGTCCAGAACGGGGTTGTATATCTCCGGGTTCGTCGGTATCTGCACCCCGGTCTCGCCTATCTTCCCTTCGAGTATGAGCCTTGTCGCTATCGCCGCGGGGAGGGAGACGGTCCTTGACATCGCGGAGTCCCCGTTCGGTATGCCGTAGTCTATCAGGGTCGAGGTTACGCGCCCTGTTTTTCCGTCGCTCCCCTCTACGTCGAAGTCGTGGTGGAGCACGATCATATCGCGTTCGCCCTTCCTGTACGCCATCCTGTCCTGCAGGAGCGAGCAGAGGAAGTCGAGCGGGGTCGTGCGACCAGGCTTCGCGGGGTTTTTGTCAAAGAGTCCGGCCCACGCGAGCTTCTCCATTATCTCGCCGTCGTTGTCAAGGCCGAGGGTCTCGCTGACAGCGCACCTGACGCAGGATTCGGGATTGGCGCCGATGATTGACGCGAGGACTTCTTTCTTGCTCTGCCCTTCCTTTATCTCCATCTCGCCCGTGCCGAGCAGCCCTATCCCCGTTATGCTTCGCAAGAGTTCGCACCACCCGCTGTTCCGCAGCGTGTTCCTCAGCATCGTCTTCGTCTCCGGGATGCCGTAGATGTCGACGTAGGGGATGGAATCGCGGTTCGGGTAGGACTCGAACGTGGCAAAATCCGGCACGTCCACTACGCCGTCGTGCTCGAAGAGCGTCAACGGCGCGACCTCGACAACATTCCCGTCCTTGAGATAGCGCGCCCCGTTCCTGCCTGCAAGGAGGACGCCGCGCGGGCTCCACGAGAACTTGTATCCGAAGGGGTTGTCGTTCGCGTCTGGAGCGGGCAGTCCGCCGCATGAAGAGACAAATCCATTCACCTTTCCGCCCTTCGCGTGCACGTCGTCTATTATCCTCATCGCGCTCATGTGGTCTATGCCGGGGTCGAGGCCTATCTCGTTCAGGAGAAGGACGCCTGCCGCTCTGGCCTCTTCGTCGAGCTCCTTCATCGCCGGGCTGACGTATGAGGTCGTAACGAGGTGTTTTCCCCTCGCTATGCACTCACGCGCCACCGTGACGTGGTGGGTATAGGGCAAAAGGCTTATCGCGAGGTCGTGCGCCCCCACCAGCGCGCCGAGGCGCCCGGGGTGCTTCTCTATGTCGAACTCGACCGCGACGCCGTTGTCCGGGCCGCCCGCGCTTTCGAGAAGGTGCTCAGCCTTTGAGAGCGTCCTGCTCGCTATCGTAAGCTCGAATCCGTGCTTCAAGAGGTAGTCAACGAGCGGCCTCGTGACGAGGCCGGCGCCGAGTAGAAGTATCTTCTTCCCCATGTCTATCGCTCCGTTTATGATATATCCGGCTACTCCGCCGGACCACCGGGCAAATAACGGTATCGGCTACAAATACTTTTCCAGATATTCGTAGGCCGGCGCAAGCTTTCCCCCATGGACTATCACCGCCTCCTTTATGGTGCGCGAGAGTTTTAGCTCCTTGAAAGGTTTCGAGTAGTCGCAGTGGACTATCTCGGGCACGTAGGGCAAAAGCGCCTCGCCGAAGTAGCGCGTGGCGTCCCTGGGCAGTTCGCAGGGAAGGTTGTCGACAGCCATCACGAGCATGCCTTCCCCGTCCACCCCGTCAGTCACAGAATCGTCGCGCGGGTTGTAGACGAAACAGGGGTTGTCCGGTTCCGTCGACTTTACCGTGAACTCTATGCTGCCGCCTATGTCGCAGCTTACGTCGCCTATTGCCATCAGCTTTGGAGTCGCGCCGTCGGAGAACATGCTCGCCGCATCTTCCTTCGTTACGAGCCGCGGATACCTGTCGCTCCAGTAGATACAGTTCATCAGCATGCTCAGGTATGGAAGGTAGGCGGAAAAACAGGATTTGTATCTTTCCGGATTCGAATAGTACTCCTTCAGGTTGAACCTGTCGCGCTTCAAGACCGGTTTTACGAGATCCTTCTCGCGGAACACGACCTTGTAGACCTTGTTCTGCGAGTCGTTTTTCCTGACAAGTTTGCGAAGCTGCGCAGGCGTAACCTCCTCGAAAGGCAGAAGGTCGAAAACCTCCTGCGCCCCTTGCGAAACGTTCCCGTAGCCGGAAAAGCCGCAGACGAAAGGCGTGATCTCTTTTGGCAAACCGTTCTTTTCTATCTCGTCGCCTATGGCACCAACGTGCTCCCGGACCCTGCCGTAGTTGTGGTACTCGTGGGTCATATTCAGCTTTGAGAATGGGGTGTCGATGCCCATGCCTGAAAGCCGCTTGCCAAGAGCGTGAAGGGTATCCACCATCCCTGCCTGGCCCGCCTGCCTGCCGAAGAATATGAGTCTTTTGCCCTCGTCGTCAACGACCTTTTCGTAGTCTATGAGCGTGCAGCCGAGGTCAAGCAGTTTTCTAAGCAAGGGCATATTGTGCTTTTGGCCCTTGACGGTGTGGGAAAAAAACGCATAGGTCTTTTTCTCCCGCAGCATCTCGATAGGAATTTCCTTTACCGCGAAAACGACCTTGCAGTCGTCTAGCGACCCGCCGAGGTCTGCGCCGGCGGCCTCGTAGAACTTGTCCGAAAATGCGCGAATGGCCGAAGGCTGGACCTTGAAGGAAAGATCGTTTTCCTTTATCAATTCCTCGACGTGCTCTGGTGTCAGCGGTGCGCGCCGCTCCCATCTGTTCTTGTCCTCACGCCGTATGCCTGCAAGATAGTCCGTCAGAATCGCCCCGTATGCAGGAACGGCGAACCCCTCATAAATTTTGGGATTGGCCTACGATGCGGCCGATGCGTGAGCCGCAAAACCTTTATCTCCAAATCAGGGATTATCGCATGGGATAACATGGCACTTAGATCACCTATTCACGAGTTGCACAAGGAACTGGGCGCGGGCTTCACCGAGTTCGCGGGCTTCGAGATGCCCCTCCAGTACAAGGGGCTCATCGCAGAGCACATGGCCGTGCGCAAGGGCGTGGGCCTCTTTGACGTCTCCCACATGAGCAACGTCTGGGTGAGGGGAAAGGACGCCGAACCGCTCATCTCCAAGATAATGATAGCGGACCCCAAAAGATTTCCGGTCGGCAAGGCGCGCTACAACGCATTCTGCCGCGAGGACGGCACGATAATAGACGACACCATCTTCCTGCACATGCCCGAAGGATTCTACGTCGTGCCGAACGCAGGCATGAACGAGATAGCGGTCGAGTGGTTCAAAAAGGTCCGCGACGAGAACGGCTTTGACGCAGAGATAATCGATGAGAGCCGCGAGACCGTCATCCTCGCGATACAGGGGCCGAAGGCCGAGGCTACGATGCAGAAGGTCGTCGAGGACCTCGACCTATCTACCCTCAAGTTCTTCGAGTGCTCGTGGGCCAAGGTAAACGGAAAGAGATACGTCCTTTCCCGCACCGGCTACACCGGCGAGGACGGCTTCGAGCTCCACATAAAACCGATGGCCGACGCCGAGAAGATAACCCGCATGATACTCAAGGCTGGCGAGGAGTTCGACCTGCACTGCGTCGGCCTTGGCGCGCGCGACTCGCTTCGCCTCGAAAAGAACCTCTGCCTCGCGGGCAACGAGTTCGAGGGTGGCCGCAGCCCGGTAGAGGCGGGCATAAACTGGACTATGGACTGGGAGCACGACTTCGTCGGCAAGGCGGCGATGCTTAAACAGAAGGAAGGGAACGCCTACGAGCTTCTGCGCCCGCTGCTCTGCACGGACAAGGGCATACCGCGCCACGGCTGCGAGGTTTACGACGGAGAAGAGCTTGTCGGCAAGGTCACCTCCGGCGGCATGTCCCCCTGCATGAAAAAGGGAATCGCTCTCGCATACGTCAAACCCGGACACCGCGAGGAGGGGCGCGCTCTTGAAATCGAGGTTCGGGGAAAACGCGTTCCCTGCGCGGTCATAAAGGGCCAGTTCGTAAAGAAAAGCGAGTGTGCAAACTAACCGGTTTGCAAACAAGCCGAAGCGAACAGCGAGGACGAGTGCAAGCACTTTCTCCTTATCCCCCTTCTTTTTCACTCGCTTTCCACCCAGTATAATGTATTTTCGTAATACTTTCACCGACCCCCCTGGTGCTTTTATAAACCCCGAACGACGATGCGCTAATTGTCCCTGGCTGACCGTTTGCCGGGGACGCGAAAAAAGACCAAACGGAGGAAAAAACATGACAGAAAGCAAAATTGTAGAAAACGACCGCAAGACAAATCTTGCGGACTATCCCAAAGCAAAGCTTGTGGGATACGCACGCAGCACGAAATCCGGCAACGCCGTAAGGATAAGCATAGAGGAAAATGCTTTTGGCGAGGCAAAGAAGTATGAGACGAAGGACGGCAAGAGGTATGCCGGGTTCATAATAAACCTCGAAAGGCTGAAGGCGGCTATGAACGGCGAGCGCGGCTACGCCGAGATAAGCGAACTTATCGACGCGCAAGGCGGGTCGGCAAACGAATCCGTAGCCGAGCGGATAGATGACCCTTCAGTTGAACAGGTAAACGATGCGGGAAACGAACAACCGGTCGAACCGACAATCGAGTGAACGCGCTTGGCGCGATGCAACACTCACCGGGGTGGCTTGCGGGCCATCCCATCCCTCCTATTTTTTACCCAAAAAATGCCAAAACGCTTTTTTTCGCATAACGCATCCTATTGAACGGTAAGAATGGCGACTTTCATGGATGGCAGGGTTGAAACCCGCATAGGCGACATCACGAAACTCAAAGTGGGCGCCATCGTTAACGCGGCCAATCCGTCGATACTTGGCGGAGGCGGTGTCGATGGCGCGATACACCGTGCCGGAGGCGGGGCAATACTCGAAGAGTGCAGGCGCATACGGGCAAACCTGTATCCCAACGGCCTTCCGACCGGAAAGGCGGTTGCGACGGCCGCGGGCGTGCTTGCCGCGAAATACGTTATCCACACTGTCGGGCCGATATGGCACGGCGGCCATCACGGCGAGGCCGCGCTTCTTGCGGACTCCTACCACAACTCGCTTGCAGTAGCCGCCGCAAACGGCTGCGATACCGTGGCGTTCCCGGCTATCTCGACAGGGGTTTACGGATTTCCCAAGGATCTCGCTGCGCAGGCGGCATCCTGCGCGATTTCAGATTTTCTTGAGAAGAACGCCCTTCCGCAAAAGGTCATTCTCGTATTCTATAAGCGAAGCGACGAAGATGCGTTTCCGGACAACTGCGTATTTTAGGTTTTGCGCACATTTTCTTATCCCCCGAAAAGATTAATATCCGTAAAAGTAACTGGAGATGCGAATGAGCCAGTGGCAGGATAAGAACTCCACCATAAACCGGTTCGTCAAGAATCCTCGCGAGACATTCGGCGAGAAGAAGACGGTGCACCGCAACCAGTGCATACTATGCCGCGGCACGAAGATGCTCTGCGGCAAGGAGAAGTGCCCTGTTCTCGCGAAGTATTTCTCAAAGGAGAAATTCTCGCCCGCACTCGAACGAAACGACATAGCGGGCTCGTCTCCGCCGTCCGTTTTCATAGGCCGCTACGGCTACCCGAAGGTTGCGATAGGGCCGATGCTGCCGCCCGTTCTCGGCGACACGACCTACCTCGACACGCCCGAACTCTGGCAGGACATCACCATCGAGCAGCTCATCGATTTTCGCACGCAGCTCGTGCGGGGAACTCATCTTGCGGACGTGCACAACCTAGAAGGCGGCGGCAGGATAGTCGATGCGACAAGGGAGGTCGCCCTTAGCGTGAACGCCGTCGATATGGAAGCGCTCTTCGAGTCCAAGCCGTCTGGCGGGGTGAAATTCTACAGCGAGGCGCAGCCGCACGGGCCGAGCGCGCCAATCGAAAGGCTGACCCTCGACAACCCGAAATACGAACCGCGCATAGAGAAGGCGTTCTACGACACCGACCTCAAGTCGCGCGATGCCGTCATCGGCCTGCACAAGGACGGCTCGCTCGTATCGCGCATCCAGAAGGCGTTCAGCGTAGGCGCGTTCGGCGAGGGGAAGAACCGCAAGTTCGTGCCGACCCGCTGGTCGATAACGGCAGTCGATTCCATGATAGGCGAGCACCTTATGGAAAAGACGAAGATCGCACCCACGATAGACGAATACCGCATCTACGAGCACATCGCGCTCGATAACCGGTGGATTATTCTGTTGATGCCGACCGAATGGTGCTTCGAGCTGATAGAGGCGTGGTATCCCGACACCGCGTGGAACCCCTACGACTCCAAGATCCAGATATTCTCAAGCTACGAATTCTATGACGGCAGGGATGCCTACGCCGAGATAGGCGGCTGCTACTACGCGAGCAGGATGGCGGTAAACGAGCTTCTGACCTCACAGGGAAAACAGGCGGGCTGCGTCATAATGCGCGAGGCTCACCCCGGATATATACTGCCGGTCGGCGTGTGGAACGTGCGCGAGAACGTGAGGGCCGCGCTGCGGACGCAGCCAAAGAAGTTCGAGAGCCTGAACGACGCGATGTTCTATGCCACGTCTAACGTTCTAGACATACCTGCAAAACGGTGGATAAACGTATCGGGCGTGCTAAAGCATCGGCTATACCAAAGGCGCGTCGAGGACTTCCTTTTCACGGGAGAGTCGAAAAGCGACAGGCAGGACGTGGGCGCTAAAACGGGAGTTGATGCAGAGGCGAAAGAGGGGGCTGGCACAGATGCCGGATACGAGGCTTGACTCCTTTCTGGATGAGCCCCGAATTGCCGCCGGGGAAAGGCGCGCCGAACTCGGCAGTATACGTTCCGGCCGCTACGGCAACCGCAGGGTGGCTGTCGATGTAAATTGCGATGACAAAGATTCTGGCGCCGCGGTCGTAGAACGAGAATGCAAAACTGCTCTCTCGAAATCCGAACTTCGGGGCATCGAATACGCGCTCAACCCTTATCGCGGCTGCCCGCATCGCTGCGCCTACTGCTACGCGCCCGCGATACTGCACTATCCGCGCGGCGGGTGGGGCAAAGTGGTCGAAGCCAAGACGAACCTGCCCGCCGTGCTTGCAAGGGAACTGCGAGCAAAAAAACCGGGGCTCATCGCGATCGGCTCTATATCCGACCCTTATCAGCCGGCGGAAGAAAGGCTTCGCATAACGCGCCATTGCCTCGAACAGCTTCTTGCAAAGCAGTGGAAGGTTCTCGTGCTGACGAAATCCGACCTTGTGCTGCGCGACATCGGTCTGCTAAAGAGGTTTTCCGATTGCGAGGTCGAAATATCGATAGGCACCCTTGACGATGAAATCAGAGCATTGCTTGAACCGGGGGCTCTTCCCATGGAGAGACGGCTTGCGGCGGTAAGAAAACTGGCTGACGAGGGAATAAGAACCTGCATCTTCATGGGACCGTTCTATCCTACGAATAAACTTGAGGAATTGCCGGAAATAGTCGAGGCTCTTGTGGAAAGCGGCGCGGGGCATGTCGTGATGGATAAGCTCAACCTGCGTGAGGGGGTGGCGGATAGCGTTAGGGTTGCGCTTGCCGCTAAACCGGATATGCTGCAAGTATGGGAAAAGGCGCTTAATCCGGGCCCGGCGCGTGAAGAATATTACCGCAACGCTGCGTCAAGGTTAAGAGAATTATGCAAAGGGCGCATAGGGTTCGATACTGCGTTCTGATATGCCACAAATTAGGGTTGTCGTTTTCCAACGTAATGAAAAAAGCCTACCAATCCCTATTTTCCCTTAGAAAAGCTTCGGGACCTTTCGCCTTTAGCGCCCGCAGGTTCCTTATGTGCGCATCCCCGTACGATGGCTTTAGGAAATCGAGCTTTTTGCAGGCCCCGAAATCCGCGCACTCCCAGCATCCTGCAATCTCCTTATTGCGGCAGCAGTTCCGTATGTTGCACTGCGGCGGGCCGCCGCCTCCCCTGCAGGCGCGGTTGCAGCGCAATTTCACCATCGCGCCGAGAACCCCATAGCAGTCGTCGTATTTGGCAAAAGCCTTGAACGGCCCTGCGGCAAAAACCTTTGCGACTCCGTCGAAACGGTATGCCCGAAGCTCTTTACGCAGGTCGCGGGCGAGATCCGCTATCTTGCCTGCGTGCGAGAAGCAGTCGGAGCAGCAGAGGCCGCAGTAGGCCACCGCGTCTTTGTCTTCTTCCACGATATCACTCATACCTCGGCGAACAGCACGACGTAGTTTTTGCCGTAATACCTGGCGCATTTGGGGCAGGTGGTGTAGAAGAAATAGATCTTCTTCATCTTCTTGCCTTTCGACTTTACGAACTGCTCCATCTCTTCGACCCATTTTCCCATGTTCCGGTATTCGCCCTCGAAGACCTTCGAGAGGAATTTTCCCGGCACCTTCGCCATCTCGGCGCCCGGAACTTTCTTTGAGACCGCGATATAGATGTCCGAATTCCAGGCCGAGTGCTCATCTGAGAGAAGCAGCGGCTTGTCCGCAAGCGCCCCCTCCTTCTGTATGCGCTCCATATTCCTGACCATCACCCTGCCGAAGTTCAGCGGGATGTGCATAAAGCTTCTTACGTGGTCTTTTATGAAATGCACGCCTTCGAAATCCACCTCTTTTCCATCCCACGGCGCGGGATCGAAACGCTGGCAGCAACCTGTCTCCGAATCGCAAAGTTTTTCCATGATTACACCTCTGACGACGTATTTGCATGCGAGGTTTAAAATATTATGCAATGGTTTAGGGGGAAAGTTGCACCCCCGCCGACACCGCACCGGTAACTGCGGCAGTAACGGCAACAAAATTAATAGCGGCAATGGCGGCGGCAATGGGAATGGTAACGACCGTGACGTTGGCAGCAACATCTATTTATCATAAAATGCAATCATACAATGCAATTATACGTGACGCTTTAACCGGATTGCGAAATCCAAAAATCGATTTGGCGTGTGAAAAAGTCGCCATCAGGCGATTTTTGAGCAAGCCGAATGAACGAAGTGAATGAGGGCGTGTAAAAAGGAGCGTGAAGCGAATGGCAGAAGAGAAAAAGGAAGGCGAAAAGAAGACTTGGACCGAAACGATAGAGGTTGCCGGAAAGGAAGCGGTCGACAAGATAAAGGATGTCGTGCGCGAGGGAAACGTAAGAAAGGTCATAATCAAGAGCGAAAAGGGAAAGACGCTTCTCGAGATACCGATGACGGGCGCGGTCATCGCCGGTGGCGTGATAACGCTGGCGAACCCGATACTCGCAGCCATAGCCGCACTTGCGGCGTTAGTCGCGAGGATAAAGATAGAGATTGTGAGGGAAGAGGGCGGCGACGGAAAAACGGATGATGAAGACGAACAATTGAGGCCGTGAGCGGGGCGGATTTTTTCGATTCTCCGGCGGATGGCCGTTGCCGACCGGCTGCCGAACCCAACCACTAAAACCTACTAATTTTTGGGAAATTAGTGGTTGCATCGGTGTCGCGCTTTCGTCATTTTATTATTTTATGCCAACAACCTTTATAACCCCGACTCCCAATCACTACCTTGGGTGATTTCAAAATGGTTTCAACAGGCGCACTCGTAGGGATACTGATAGGAGCAGTCCTGCTTCTTCTGCTTATCATATTCATATCCCTATACAACAAGATAATAAGGCTGGAGAACAGAATCGACAACTCCTGGGCGCAGATAGACGTCCAGTTGAAGCGAAGGGCTGACCTCATACCGAACCTCATCGAGACCGTCAAGGGCTACAAGGTGCACGAGAGGGAAACCCTCGAAGCGGTTACGAAAGCCAGAACCGCCATGATGGGGGCGACCACGCCGCAGGACAAGGTTCACGCGGACAACATGCTGACGGGCGCGCTGAAATCGCTTTTTGCGGTCGCGGAAAGCTACCCCGACCTAAAGGCGAACCAGAACTTCCTGCAGCTTCAGGACGAGTTGACCCACACCGAGAACAAGATCTCGTTTGCCAGACAGCACTACAACGACTCCGTGCTCGTCTTCAACAACATGGTGGAGACCTTCCCCGGCAACGTCGTCGCCGGCATGATAAGCCGCAAGGAAAAGCCGATGCTCGAAATCCCGCCGGAAGCGCGCGAGGTCCCGAAGGTCGCATTCTAGGGCTTTTGCCTTCCGATACTTATCTTTTCACCACTATACTTTTAAGATGTTAACCATTTCGGCGCGTGAGAATAATGGCAAAATCGATGATGCTCGAAGACCAGATAAGGCACAACAAGGCCGCCACTTTCTGGATATGCCTATTCATGCTGGTCCTGCTCTTCGGCATAGGATTCGCGGTAGGCTACCTGTGGGGCGCCCCCCCGCTCTACGCGACGGCGATAGTGTTGCCGATATGCCTGCTCTACATCCTCATAACCTACTCGTTCAGCGTGCAGTCCGTCCTTGCCGCGGCAAAGGCAAGGCCCGCAAACCCGAACAACAGGCTCGAAAAGCTACTCATATATCGCGTCGAGGAGATGAGCATTGCGGCGGGTATCCCCATGCCCAAGGTCTACGTGCAGGAATCAAGCGACATAAACGCCTTTGCGACAGGGAAGAAGCCGGAGAACTCCGTAGTCTGCGTGACGACCGGCGCACTCGAAAAGCTCAATCAGGAAGAGCTCGAAGGCGTCATAGCCCACGAGATGAGCCACATAAAGAACCGCGACATACTCGTGGCGACGGTGACAGTCGGCGTCGTCGGCGCGATAGCCCTCATAGCGGAAATACTCCTTCGCTCGCTCTTCTTTGGCGCGGGCAGGGGACGCAGCAGCCGCAAGGGCGGGCCCGAACAGCTCATCCTTCTGGTCGTCGCGATAGCGTTCGCGATACTTGCCCCCCTCTTCGCGAAGATGACCCAACTCTGGATAAGCAGAAAACGCGAGTACCTTGCGGACTCTTCCGGCGCATACATAACACGCAACCCGGACGGGCTTGCATCCGCGCTCGAAAAGATAAGAGCCAGCGCGCCCGACAACCCGAAAGGCTCCAAGACCGTGGCATCGCTCTACATCGCAAACCCGTTCAGGCGGAACGTGGAGAAGAGCAGCCTCTGGGCGACCCACCCGCCGCTAAACGAAAGGATACGCCGTCTGCGCTCGATGTAAGGTTCAACGCGAGGATGGTTTTGCGGCGGCGCGGCGAAATATATGACTGTGAACATCCGTGGCTGTTTTGCGCCTTTACGCCCTTTTCACCACAACCATTATTACTTTTCCAGTCATACCAAAAGCGATTGATATGGTAGTCCAGATAATAATGGGTTCCAAAAGCGACCTGCCGGTTGGCGAGAAGGCGAGGGATATTCTAAAGAAGCTCGGCGTTCCATGCGAGATGGCGGTCGCATCCGCACACCGCACACCAGACATCGTCGAGCAGCTCGCAAAGCGCGGGGACGTGGACGTTTTCATAGCGATAGCGGGTCTTGCGGCGGCGCTCCCGGGGTGCGTCGCGGCGGTCACGACTAAGCCGGTCATAGGCGTTCCTGTCAGCGGCAAGGTGAATCTCGACGCGATACTCTCCATAGTCCAGATGTCCCCCGGAATACCGGTTGCGGCTGTCGGTCTTGACCGGGGCGAGAACGCGGGCATACTCGCGGCGGAGATGGTCGCGCTAAAGGACGATAAGGTCGCGGCGGCGTTAAAGGCCTACCGTCAAGAAATGAGAACAAGAGTCATGGAAGACTCCAAGGAAGTTTCAGCGCTTTAGGGGGAATCCGATGTTCAACGCACAGACGTTCATAGAAGAGGCGATCGCCGGGGTGAAGGCAAAGGTCAAGCCTGGCGAGACCGCGATAATAGCATGCTCCGGCGGGGTCGACTCCACTGTTGCAGCGGCAATCGTGAAGGAGGCTGTCGGCGACCAGCTAACAGCGGTCTATGTCGATACCGGCTACATGCGAAAGAACGAGTCCGCCGAGGTTCGCGCCATGTATGCTAAGATGGGGCTAAACCTCATATTTGTCGATGCTTCACAGGAATATTACGAGGCGCTTGCCGGAGTGACGGAACCGGAGCAGAAACGCAAGATAATAGGCGGGATGTTCATTCGCATCTTCGAGCGCGAGGCGAAGAAGTCAGGGGCGAAGTACCTCGTTCAGGGAACGATAGCGCCAGATTGGATAGAGTCGGGCGGAGAGCTTCGCGATGTAATAAAGAGCCACCACAACGTCGGCGGCCTTCCAAAGGACATGAAGCTCGAGCTGATAGAGCCGCTCTACCACCTTTATAAAGACGAGGTTAGAAAGGTCGCGCGCGAACTCAAGCTGGAGATAGCGGAAAGACAACCTTTTCCGGGCCCCGGCCTTGCGATACGGGTCATGGGCGAGGCGTCGCCAGAGCGCACCGGGATAGTGCGCGAGGCATGCCACATAGTCGAGACCGAGATAGACCGCGCAGTCAACCTCGGCAAGATGGAGCGGCCCTGGCAGTACTTCGCGGTCCTGCTTCCGGTCAAGACCGTGGGCGTCCACGGGGACATCCGCGCATACGGCTACACCATAGCTGTGCGCGCCGTCGAATCGCTTGACGCGATGACCGCGACCTACTCCGACATACCGCACGACGTTCTAGAGCGCATATCGATAAAGATAACGAACACGATTGGCGACAACATAAACCGCGTGGTCTACGACATTACCCACAAGCCGCCGGGAACGGTTGAGTGGGAGTAAAGCTTCGCGCCGTCTTTGTGGCTCTTTTTATCCCCGTAACACTTTTTCATTTTGCATGACTTCAAAATCGCTCTTTATAGACCGTTACCGTTTGGAGCGGGCGAAATGTCGGCATCACGTGTATATCGTTACATCGATTGCATAGCTGGCCGTAATTCCAAGCTGCGCATCGACCGTGAGCGTCCATTCGCCGGCGTTACGGACAGGGTATATCGCGGTGTTCAACGGCGATGGCGCAGGCAGGCCGCTTAAAAGACCGAGATTTCCCCTGAATATCCCGTCGTCGCCCAAATCGAAGCCCGACTCTATATGTATCCTGACCGGCGCAAGCGAGGGCACCCACGAGAAGTTTATGTCGGCCCTGATCGCGGTTTGCGGTATCGTTATCTTGTAAACTATGCCTTCCCCTTTTGCTTGAATACAGTCTTCAATGGTTCCCGCTATTTGAAAACTCTCCTTTTTCGTGGGCGGCGCAGGCGGGATTCCGTTGCACTCGACCCTGATATCCTAACCTCGCCACTTAGCCCTTTTTCACTCTGATTATTGGCATCTGCACCATTTGACAGTTGAGTTTTACCAACGCAATTTCAGTGATTTATCACGGT
>PGXE01000123.1 GCA_002838935.1 Thermoplasmata archaeon HGW-Thermoplasmata-1
AGAATATTTTTCTGTTTTTTAACGGCGTCCAGTCGTATGGCTCCGATACGACCTTCCCCAGATACGGCTCCGCTATTTTAAGAACATAATCATGGGGCAGGTCGTCGGGCAGGCAAACCCCCTTTCTCGGATTTTCCAGCATCCAGCATACGGCCGAGACTACCCCAGCAGTCACTTGCAGCGTCGTCGCATTTTCCCCGGGCGCCAGCTCCCGTGCCTCGTGTATGCTCAAGATGCTTCCTGTCCACCACGAGTTGTATTTGTGCCCCATCACCAGCGCTCCGAGTATGTCTTCCCCATCCGTTATCTCGTCGCCCATTATTCTCATTTTCGGCTGCATTTCGTAGTTTCTTGAGCGAATCTCGTGTAGCGATGACAAGGTTTCGTGGCACGGATGGTATGCATAGTGAACGGTAGGCCGGTAAATCGCCTTTCCGCCGTTCCAGACCGTCAGCTTGTCGGATATTCCGAATGCTTCCCCATGCCTTATCATCATTCCGACAATTTCCATGTTTGGTATCCACGACCTTACCCACGTGTTGATTCCCATCTGGGCGAGGAATATCTGGTTTTTCGGGCCGTATGGCGGTATGTGCGCCAGTTTCGGCAATTGCTTTTCGTGCGTCCCCCACCCCATTTCCGCGGGCGCCGTCCCCTCTTCGCGAAGCCCCTCTATGCTCCATGTCCCCACGAACTCGTTGACTTCTTTCGGCCTGTTCGTAATCTGCTTGTCGCGCTCGCTGCAGTGTATTACCTTTACTCCCAGGTTCATTGCGAGTTCCGCGAAGTCTCTTTTCTTTACCAGCGCCGAGAGTTTTTTTGCTTCTTCTTTCGACACTTTCTTGTCGACGATGAGCTTGTTCGCTATGTCTATCAGCGCTTTTTTCGTGAAGTGGGAGATAAGGCCGGGATTCGCTCCGTGGTCAACCACGGCGGTCGTCGCGTTTTTCCAGCCCTTCGTCAGTTCCCTTATCTGCATCTGCCTGTAGTAAAGAGATTTTTCGAACGGGCTTTTCTTGTCCATGTCAAGTTCCGGGTTCCACTGCTCTACGGACGTATTTACGTAGAGGACTTTGTGGTCGTGGCACCATTGCAGCAGGTCGTTGCATCCGATGTTCCATGCCAGATCAATCAGCAGCCCGCCGTCTTCCAGATGCTCCGACAATACCTTTTCGAGATTTTCTTTTGTGATTTCTTTTCGCACGAATTTTATTCCCTTGTCAGTCCATTTTTTCAGCGCTTTTTCCTTATGCTCGAAATCGATTATTGTCAGGTTTCGGTATGGTATCTTCACGTGCTTCAGAAGTATGGGCAGCGTGCATTTTGCCACCGATCCATAGCCGAACATCAAAACTTTTTTGTTAAAATTCATCTCAACACCTTCTCATGCGATTTTCATTGTATCGAATATCTAAATTATTTAAAAAATCTTTGATACTTTTTTCAGAAAAATTTGTCGCCGCGATTTTTTTCGCACAAGTTTCTTTTTGCGGGATTTCTGTTTTTCTATGTGCTTATCAACATCTTTGTTTTTTGCTTTCATCTATAATCCCAAATATTTCATCAATCCATGCACTAAAAATGCAGGCCAGACAATCGCTTTCAAAAAACCCAATACGCCCATCCAGAAGCTCGCGGCAGTGGATATGTAATATATCGCCGCCCCGATAAATCCGAGTCCGTAGACGGCTTCCGCTCCGCCGCCGCGCCATTCCGGATTCTTTTTGCATTCCTTCTTGCCCGCCTCTTTCCCTTCGGCTTTTTCCATTTTTTCACCCCGCTCTCAAATCTCCGCCAGTATCACGACGTAATTCTTCCCGTAATACTTGGCGCAAGCGGGACAGGTGGTGTAGAAGAAGTAAAACTTTTTCGCCTCCTTGCCTTTCAATTTTACGAACCGCTTCATTTCTTCAATCCACTTTCCCATGTTCTTGTATTCGCCCTCGAAAACCTTTGTCAGGAATTTCCCCGGCACCTTTGCCATTTCCGCGCCAGGCACTTCCTTTGAAACCGCGATATACAAATCGGAATGCCAAGCCGAGCATTCGTCGGAAAGCATCAATGGCTTTGTTGCAAGCGCCCCTGCCTTCTGGATGCGCTCCATATTCTTGACCATCACCTTGCCGAAATTCATCGGGATGTGCATGAAGCTCTTGACCCGATCCTTCAGGAAAAGCGTCCCTTCGAAATTCACTTCTTTCTCGTCCCACGGCGCGGGATCAAATCTTGGGCAGCAGCCTGTCTCCGAGCCGGAAAGTTTTTCCATAACTTCGCCTCTAATTATGGTATGCGCTCGATGGTTAAAAATATTCTGAAAAACCGTGAAAAACCCGAAAGAAATTATTTCCGGTCCGAAGGCACGAAAAGCCTGTATTTTTCGTCTGGATTCATCAGTTCCTGCTCGATGCGCTTTGCTATCAGCTTGTCCATCGGTATTTTCGTCCTGCTGTTGATGTCGTCGAAGCTGGCGAATGCGCCTTTCCTGCGCTCTCCAGTAATAATCGGCAGGCGCTTCTTTCCAAGTCCAGGCAAAAGATCAAGAACATGGAAGCGCAAGGATATCGGCTGGGCGTTGTTGACGAAATCAAGGAACCTTTTCTCGTTCGCCTTTATCATGATATGGATTACGTTTGGCAGTTCCAGCTTCGCAGTCGCGGTCAGATCGTTGTAGGCGACTCGCGCATTCACCTTTTCTATCTTGGCGCGCAGCGAGAAATCCTTGCCGATGTAAACGCGCTCGCCTATGGCAAGCGGAGCGTCGCGCTTGGCCTGAAGAGATAAGAGGGTGAAGTTTGACTCGCCGACTGCATATGCCAGCGGAGACCTTATGTCAAGGTC
>PGXE01000024.1 GCA_002838935.1 Thermoplasmata archaeon HGW-Thermoplasmata-1
GTATATCCACCTCGAAGTTTTCTTTCAAAAAAATGGATTTCTCCGTGTTACCTTAGTTTTGACTATATTTAGGGGATTTGGGATTCGGAGATACTGACTTTAACCCGGGATTCCCGGTAATTTGGATTTAACCCGGGATTCCCGGTAATTTGGATTTAACCCGGGATTCCCGGTAATCCCCTACTTTGGGGATATTTCAACTTCACACCCCAAAGAGTTATATCGGTTTTTCACATTTCACGCCGCAATAAGGGGCATTGTTTAACCGATTCCAGCCCAAAAAACCAGGAAACGGTTCATCGGAAGGTGAACTGTTGAGAGAGGTTTATGCAACCCCTGAAAATATCAGGGAGATGGCGGATGGTTGGATGCTGCAATGCAGCAGTTCCGCAGGCAGCAGGCGCAACATTCCATTCAATCCAGAGAGCGCGGCACTTCTTATTCTCGACGTGCAGGACTTTTTTTTAAAATCGGAGAGCCATGCGTTCGTTCCTTCAGCATTTTCAATTATTGATAATGTCAACACCCTTGCATCGGCCTTCAGAGAGCGAGGGCGACCAGTCATCTTCACGAAACACATCGTTCGTGAAGGGCGTGAGGGTGTGGCAAAATTTTGGTGGGGTGACCTGCTCGACGAAAATCATCCGCACGTCGGTTTTTCCAGCGATATGAATATTGATGAGAAAGATTTGATTCTTGAAAAGGATAGGTACTCCGCTTTTTGCGCTACCGACCTTGAAGAGATACTTCATAAGATGGGTGTGGAGCAGCTAATCATCGCAGGTGTTACGACACATCTCTGCGTTGAATCAACGGCGCGCGATGGTTTCATGCGTGACCTTCTGAACTGGGTCGTTGTCGATGCGACAGCGGATTGGAACGAAGATTATCATGTCAACTCGCTCAAGGCGACAAGCCACGGATTTTCAAGTCTGGTTAAAACCGGGGGGGTGCTCGATTGGATGAAGATGTGAGCAGCGTGGGAAATCGTGAAGCGCCGGAACCGGGCGAAAATGTTCGCGGGGAAACCGGCTGCGGCTGTGGCAGCGGCGACGACAAAGAGGTTTTGGATGTTGTCATAATCGGCGGAGGCCCGGCAGGCATCGCGTGCGCAATCCAGCTTCAGCGTATGGGTGCAGCTCCGCTTTTAATCGAAAAAAGCAGGCTCGGCGGTCTTTTGCGCTATGCGAATTTTGTTGAGAACTATCCCGGTTTTCCAGCAGGCATTTCGGGCGTGAAACTGGCTGAGAGAATGGATGCGCAGCTTCGCGCGAGCGGCGTAACGCACATTAAGGCAGATGTCGGACAGGTCTGGAAGAACGGCGAAAACTTCCTTCTTCGTGCAGATGAATCGGAGATACTCTGCAAAAAACTCATTGTCGCGAGCGGGTCGCGTCCGACTCGGGTGGAGTTCGAAGTTTTAGGAAATCCGCTGATAACCTACGACCTCTTCGACCTTCTCGACGGTGATGCGACTGAGATTGCGATAATAGGTGGTGGAGACGTCGCCTTCGACCATGCGGTGAGGCTTGCGGAATGCGGCAAGAAGGTTACGATACTCTCGCGAGGTGAACCGCGGGCAAACTGCCCGCTTCTCAATGCAACACGGAAACTTGGTATAAGGGTCATAACCGGCGCAGGGATAAAGAGCATATCAGGCAACGGACGAGGTGCGGTTGTCGTTCATGAACGGGGCAAGACAGATGCTGACGCGGTTCTTGTCGCCTGCGGCAGGGAACCTCGACTTTTGAAATTTCAAGATGGCTTGATTGCAACTGACGACAACGGCAGGTCTGCGGCTGCGGTTTCGGGGCTCTACATCATAGGCGATGCACGCGGTGCATGGCGGCATGCGGGGATAGCTGTTGGAGACGGCCTTTCCTGCGCGATGGATATTTTCAAAGAGTTGCGCCGCGAACGGGATGCACACGCGGTTTGCGAAGAGGTGAATGAACTATGAAGATAATTGGCGAATACGGCAAAGACGAGCTTGCGATACTCTACGTTGCCGACATGAGAAACGACGGCGAGCATATCGTCGAATTCGTGGAATCCATTCAGCCGCCTTTCACGCGAGAGGAGAAATGGGTGCAGATAGTCTCGACGCTATACGGCTGTCCCGCGGGTTGCGCGATGTGCGACGCAGGAGGGGGCTATCGTGGCAAGCTAACGGCAAACGAGATGCTCTCCCAGATATTGTATATGGTAAAGCGGCGTTATCCTGATGGGAGAGTGCCTGCAAAAAAGTTCAAGATACAGTTTGCAAGAATGGGCGAGCCTGCGCTAAACCCCGCCGTGCTGGATGCGCTAGAACTGTTGCCTTTTGAGATAGACGCGCCCGGCCTCATACCGTCCGTATCCACGATCGCGCCGCACGGCGCCGATGCGTTCTTCGAACGGCTGCTAGAAATCAAGCGCCGCCTTTACCCTGCGGGCATGTTCCAGCTTCAGTTCTCCATCCACACGACTGACGAGGGCAAGCGCGACGAGATCATCCCGATAAAGAAGTGGGATTTCGCGAAGATAGCGGAATACGGCGCGCGTTTCCGCGAGAACGGCGACCGCAAGATAACGCTCAATTTCGCGCCTGCCCGGGATTATCCGATAGACGTAGGCATTCTAAAGAGATATTTCGATCCGTCGATATTCCTCATAAAGTTAACGCCCCTGAACCCGACGAAGAAGGTTGCCGAGAAGAGCCTCGAATCATTGGTCGACGGGTGCATGAGCGACGGCGGCATAGGAAAACTGACCGACGAGTTGAAGGCTGCCGGATACGACGTCATCCTGAGCATCGGTGAACTGGAAGAAAACCAGATAGGAAGCAACTGCGGCCAGTATGCGACAGAGCATTTCGATGGTGTTAAGCTGGAGCTGAGGAAGGAGTATCCGACAGCTGATTACACACGGTGACAGTTTCGGTTTGCCTGTTGTATCTTTTCATTTCTTAGCCATTCCATCCCTTTTTCACAGGAGCGCACGGATGCGGCCTTCACTTGATTTGCACATTTTCGAATGATTGTTTATGTTCAGTAGCGCTAATGACTGTGTCGTAAAGCCCTATATCTTCTCCTTCGTGTTTATTTATGCCTGTGTAACTAAGACTTGAATCTTCATACCGCTTGAACTTATACACCGCATCGTTCATTAATGCAGCATTGAATAATCCAAGACTAGTCAACAACTCGAAGTCCTTAACGGTCAAACCGGTAACTTTCTTGAACAAACTGGGCTCCAGTTTCGTGATTACATCTTTCAAACACCGTTCACGGTAATCGGTCAGATACATGAAGATAGGCACTCTCGTGGCAAATTTGATGAGTTTCTCCTGAATCTGTTTTCTCAGGCTTTTGTATTCCTTTTCCTCATCGGTCAGCTTCTTCTTTTCTTTGCCGGAAAGGTCTTTGTCGTTAGTTTCTTTCCGAGCCTTTTTCACGGCTTCCGATTTGTTGATAATAGTTTCAATGTCTTGATTCAGATTACGGAAACCCTCGATGCTCATAAGTGCATCCATGGCGTTCTTGTTATCCATGAGCCTCTTGAGGGTATTGTTGTCTACATTAACCAACAATGCGCTTTCCCACCGTCTTGCCAACAATGTTGCGGTCGTCCCACTCATGGCCATATCCAGGATTCCAGCAGCATCAATCTGTTTCATGGAACTGCCATCATATGCCAAGACAGGCAGGAAACTGATGAACTCCTCGACCTTTTTTTCTGGATTAGATTCATCGACGTTCAACCGACAACTGTAATCTGCAATCTGTCGTAATGCTCGATCTGGCGCAAAGTCGAAAACATAACACTCTTCTTTGATGATCATCTCTCGATTCGGCGAGGCGCTGTCGGGATTTCGGATGGCCCAGGGTGACTGAACACGAAAAGCAGCCTGGAAGTAGGTTTCCGGGCTGGAAGAATTACGTAGCATTAGAATCCCAGTCCATGGCTTGACCGTAACTCCGGTGGTAAGTTTGCCGCATGATAGAGTAATCGTTTTAGTTGTCAGCGGTTCATCCATCGCATCCTGAACGGGTGGCAAGGCCGCAAAACCTATTCCTGCTGCGCTTCCTGCTGCAACAATCACCTTATAATCATGATAGAATCTATTTTGTTTTTTTGATAGAAGGTTACGCATGGCATAACACGAAGCAACACTTGGCAGAAACCAGAATGTGTGCGACAATATATTGAGAAGACGAGCATCTGAGAATGGCATCGGTGGTTTATGCGCCCCCAATTTTAGGTTGTCAACGCTGGTTGGTAGGGATGACCCCCGAATCAAATCAAGCCATTTTTGAACATCGTCCTCATAGTTGAACTTGGCACGTTCACCCACTCCGGTAGCTGAAAAGAAAACGTTCAGATCAAACTCGTTGTATTCCCCCTGCATGGCTATTTCGCGTATGGCATCAGGCAGTTGATATGTCAGCATCACCATTCGAGGCAATGCGGCGTAAGGATTGTCTGGCAGGTTCCACTCCTGTTTGGCCCGCTGTTCATCTGAATAAGTCCAGTTGAATATCTGTTCCTCGATAAACTCTCCCGATGCAATGGCCCGGAACGGCGTGCCTGAAAGATAAAGATAATGGTTTGTCGTAATTGGCATGGCCTCCTCATCAAAATATTCGATACCCTCGCCTTCTGCGAACTCGACCTCCTTTTTATCCTCCGCTTCAAAAAGCTCCTTGGCGTTCTCGCGCCAAGCGCCATAGTGATACTCGTCGAGGATTACGCAGTCCCAGTGAGTTTTATGAACCCATTCATTCTTTGTTTTGATTCCCCCTGTGCTTTTGTTTTTACCAAGATAATCTTGGAAGGATCCAAAACAGACAAACGGTTTCTTTTTGTTGGCATTTTCATATGATGATCCTTTTGGCGAAATAAATCGCCATCCCTCAAAGTCGATATGGCATTTTAGATCTTCTTCCCAAGCACTTTGCACTGCTGGCTTAAAGGTCAACACCAATACCTTGCTCCACTCCATCCTTCGGGCGAGTTGATAAGCTGCAAATGTCTTACCGAACCGCATCTTAGCATTCCACAGAAAGTGCGGCGGTTTATCTGCATTCTCTTTACGAAAACTATTGAAATAAGCCACAGTTTTCTCTATTGCCGCCTCCTGTTCTGGCCGCATCTTAAAATCCAGCGAGCGGTTCTCTTCGTTCAGTTGCCCATTTCTAACAGCTATTATCGCGGCTTTGACCTTTTCTACCGTGCAACGGAACCATTCGCCTTCTGGATTCTTGATACCGTTGATCCTTAAGTAGCGATGAACGTCATGATCTGTGAAAACTGTGCCATCTCTACGCATGGCAGGTTCTTCGAGGACGATGCGATAAGGCAACTTTCCGGGACGTAACGTCGGATACTGCTGTGCCACACGACTTTGCGCATCCTTCGCGGTATAGCCCACTTTGAGGAGTCCCGCATACTGGGGATTGGTGTCCTCATAGGCGTAGATGGCCGGTTTTGATTCTGGCCGCGGAGGGAAGAAATTATCGGCTCTCATCCGAATCCTCCTCAAGTTTCTTCCGCGGTGCGCCCGGCGGCAGGAAATTCTCGCCCGTAACCACGCTCTTGCCGGTTTTCTCTTCGAGTTCAAGGCGCGCCCGCCTGGCAATCTTTCCGCCCTTTTTGCCCGCTTCCGAGTTTTCGGCCATACCAGTCGCTTCGACGCTCTGGGCAATCTGGCGCGTGGATAGTTCCGCAAGAGCAGTAAAAATCAGCTCCGCCTCGCTCATGTGGTCGCGCAGGTTCTGGGTTTTGAGTCCCTTGATCTGCTTGTGCAGTTTGACCGAAACGCCGCTCCATTCCCGATGAATTATATTGGTCAGAATAGCGTATTCCTCTTCGCCCTCGATCTCGTGGTTATTCCAGTAATCAGTGAGCTTGTTGCGGGTTTCCTGCCCCATCATCCGCTGCTGGATCCATTTTTCGCTCCTGCCATGCAGTTTCCAGTATTCTCTGGCACGGTCAAGGGAACGGGCCGGATCGCTCATGTCCTGAATCCGCTCGTAGCCCACTTTGGCGAGCCAGAGTTTAATCGGCTCCGCCTTGGGGCTTGGAACGCTTTGAACAAGGCGCAACAGGGTTTCGGCATTCGCCGCGTCGGTGAGGCGTTGTTTGCCGTCTTCCGCAGCCATTTTCAATTGGTAACAGTTTGTTACCAGTTCGCTTCCCTCTTTAGCCAAGCGTCCTTTTAAGACCTTCCAATACTTTCTTGCGGCCTGATAATCCGGCTGCTGAAGCAATGCCGCGACAATGTCCACCACGGAAAAATACCAAGTTTCTGACTTTTCGTCAAAGACGCGCCGAATTTTGAAGTTTTCAAAGACCGCCAGCGCATGTTCGTCACTCATCATTCGCCTCCATCGGACGGATTTTGGACTCGATCTGCTTAACTTTACTTTCCGCTTCGATGAAATCGGTTTCAGCACGGGTCGGCAGTTCCAGTTGCGTCTTGCGGAAAGTTTCAAATTCCTCGTGAGCCTTCTGCAAAGCAGCATCGTGCGTGATCGAACCGGCATGGGGGAGAATGTCCCGTCCGGATATTTTCAAAAAATCATCCAGCTTGCTGATCCAGTCCTGCATGGTCATGGGCTTGCGGTTCAACGCCTGAATCTCGGCAAACTCCAGATATATTGTCACAATTCGGTTGAGCATATTCAATTCATCTTCCGCCAGATAGTTTTTAGCAATCTCCGTTTCGTTTTTGCGGATAGCCGGGCCAACCCAATTGGTCATGCCCATGTTGGGTTTGGCTGCGTCGGCCCGCCCGTAAATCACCTCCGCCGCCGTCTGACCGTGTGCCGCCCAGTGCATCTTGTTCTGGATCACTCTAAAAAACTCCCGCGAAACTTCCATTCGTGGATCGTAGTCAATGCTGGTAGCATAGATATCCAGCACCTTGCGCCAAAAGACCTTTTCGGAAGAGCGGATATCCCGGATGCGCGCCAGCAATTCTTCAAAATACCCGCCGCCCCCGGCCTGTTTCAGGCGTTCATCGTCCATTGTGAAGCCCTTGACGATGTACTCGCGCAGACGCTGTGTCGCCCAGATGCGGAACCGGGTGGCAATCAGGCTTTTCACCCGGTAGCCGACCGAGATAATGGCGTCGAGATTGTAAAAGGCGATGCGCCGCGAAACATCTCGGGCGCCCTCAACCCGAACTACCGAGAGTTCCTCGGTGGTTGCCCCCGGGTCCAACTCCCCTTCCTGATAGATGTTCTTAAGATGCAACGAGATGTTGTCCGCCGAACAACCGAACAATTGCGCCATGTCGGCTTGCGTCAGCCACAAAGTTTCCCGTTCCAACCGTACATCCAGCTTGATCCGTCCATCCTCAGACTGGTAAATCAGGAACGCACCAGCCGCCGGAAGTTTCTGCTTATGCTTACTCATTGTTCGCCTCCATCGGGCGCACCATGGATTCGATGAAAGCTATTTCGTCCTTGTTCAGGCCGTACTTCTTGTAGAGTTTCTCGTCGGTCCAAGGCAGGGTAAAATCTTGGATTGGAACAAACGAATAGACCTTCTGGGGGGCATCTTGGGTGTTCTTTATCAACAAGACCAAGAAGCGGAAGAAGCGGGTTCGTATATAGGACATGACGTTCTCTGCAATGTCCTTCGATGGATAGGGTCCGATAACGATATATGTTTCGGAGCAGCACGTGCCATGTTGCCCTAAGAATGGTTTTCCTGTCACCCAGTATGACGACGCAATCCGTTCGCCATATGCCCGAGAGATATAGACCTTATACTTGTTGATCCATTCCGCGTTTGAAACAACATCATTCTTGGTGATATAGGTGATACCTGTGCTGCCATATAGCTTTATGGAGGTTGCAAAAGGCTCGGTTTTTCCTTTTGCCTCTGTCGTTAAGCCAAAAGGTTTTCTTGCACTAACTATCTCACTAAAGCTCTTTTCTTTGTGTTTCAGTATCTTATGAAGTATAGGAACTGCCTCGTTGTAACGAATAAAGGTATCCAGGCCGCTTTCCAATAACGGCCGTGTCATTGTGGACGCCTTGCCTTCAATAATGCTTGTGATTTCGCAGTCGCCCCGGTTGTCTCTGTCCCATTTGAAGTAACAAACCCCGCCGCTTAAATCAACGCCGGGGAAACACTCGGTCGAATCAGGATAATCGACAAGTTTCCTGATACGGTTGTCGTTTAGCATCTCATTCCTGAATTCGTCCAGACCTTTGCCACCCGCAAACCAGCGGGAAGGAACAATCATAGACAGGAAGCGAGGATTCAGCTTTTTGGCTTGTTGCACAAACAACTGATATATGGGGGAAGCGCTCGCTTTTGCCCCCGCATCGCTCAACTGATACGGCGGATTTCCTATAATTACATCGAATTTCATTTTCAAAACATCCTTTGGATTTTTAGTGTGAATAAATTCATAAGCATGAGTTTCCAATTCCTCGCCGCGCCCATAGTTCTCTTTATTTGCCCCGCAGAACACACAGCGGCCATTCTCCCAAGTGTGTTCTACGCGCCCGAAGTGGATATTGCCCTGCGAGCTGTTGAAAGCGCCGGAGACGGAATATTTTCCATTAGCCGTCTTAGAACAATAAACAGATCGGCGGGAAAGCATGGCGGTCAATTCCGTAATGGCAAGGCCGAAAAGCTGATTCTTGAAGATGTGGTCCATACGCTTCTGCCGGTCTGGGATTTGCTTCTCCAGCCCCGTGTCGAGCCGCTTGGCAATCTCGCGCAGGAACACGCCAGACTTGCAACCCGGATCAAGGAATTTCGCCTGTTTGTCGCTCCAGATACTCTCCGGAAGCAAATCCAGTATCTGATTCACCAATTTCGGCGGCGTGAAGACCTCGTCGCTACTCAGATTGGCAATGCAGGTCAATACGTCCGGATTATAACTACTGCTTATCGACATCAGCCACCTCCAGGAAATGCTTTAACGGATATTCCTTTACTGGCATATCCAGATACGCTTCTTCATTCTCGTCGTTAAACAGGGTAAGTTGATGTTTTTTCTCGACCAGAAACGAGAATATGAAATCCCGCCGCTTCAGCATACTGCCGTTAACCGGCGACCATTCGGAAAAGGTGATTGGTTTTGGCTTATCGCCAACCGTCTTGTATGTCAGCGCGTCGCCGTGAATGATATTGCGCTCAAGGATGAACCTGACCGCTGTCCGGCATTTCTCTTTGGCGGAGGTCTTAAACAGGTGGGTGTATTTCTTATCGAAGATGCCGAACAGTAACTTACGGCACTCATGAACATTGTCCTCTAAAATATCAATGCCGTATATGGATGACACGGCAAGAACTGCATACCGCTCATAATCCAACTGATTCTTGGCGTAGCGTTCTTCTACAACGCGCAGTTTGCGTTCGAGGATTTCAGTCAGGAAATTTCCCGTCCCGCACGCAGGTTCAAGAAACCGGGAGTCAATCCGTTCCGTTTCCTGTTTCACCAAATCGAGCATGGCGTTGACCTCGCGCTGTGCTGTATAAACCTCACCGTGATCATTAACTCGTTTCTTAGAAACAACTTGCCGATGCTGCCCGATTTTGCTGCCGGTCATATATTATTTCACGCTCTTTTCAGCCCGACACAGATGACGGGCGTTCTTTGATGAGGGGTAAAAATTTATCTCATTCGGTATATAATATCTCAAATTATCTCTGCGCTCTGTCTTTCGCACAACTTATTCACATCTGCAACATTTCATCTATCTTTCATTTATCAATATCTGGATAATTTATAAACCTTCGCCGCTGTTTAAGATACTGGGGGATTCGTTCGGATTAAAAGAAAACAGAAATCGAGTGTGGCTTGCGCCTTTTACGAATTTCGCCGGAACGCCTACTTCTTCAGAAGCGGGATGAATGAACCAATGGCGAAATTCGGAAACGCCACCCCCTCCGAAGAGAAACTTAGTTTCTCGAGGCTCAGACGCATCTACTGATGCGTCGCAGTTAGGAGGTGTGTAGTTTACTATCTTATCCCCACCGTCTTACCAATCTTATCAAAGGTTGCGGGCGCTTACGTCAGCAGCATCCGGTTTCAGTTGGTGACAATTTGTCACCGGCTCTTTTTTTCACCCATCTCCTTTATGACCCGTTTACTGACCCATTTATGACCCGTTTCTATCATCCTCATCATTCCCCTCGTTCCCCTCATCCCGTTTATCCCTCTTCCTCTGCCTTCTGCCAAGGTCTGCCCGGATAAAAACCATTGCGCCCGTGTAGATAAGCGCAACCATCGGGAATGCCCATCCTTTTAACAGATTGGTGACGTGGCCGCCCACAAGGCTTCCAAGCACCCAGAAAAGATTCCACGCCATGTGGTTCAGGCCAAGCGCCTTTCCCCTCACCGAAGTGCCAAGCGAACGCATCATGAACGCGCCCCATATAGGCATGAGCATGTTCGCAAGCGTCGAGCGCAGCACGTAGAAGACGCCGCCGAAAAGAAGGGTGGGCGAAAGCGTTATGCCTATCGCCATCGGAATCGAGGCAGCGTTCCCGAAGACCATGGCGTCAAGCTTTTTCACGCGTTCTCCTATAAGCCCTATGCAGAACGTGGCTATCGCGACCGCAAAAGTGGCCGCCGTGAATATGTAGCTCAGGTGCTCCGGGCTTGAGGAGAACCGGTTCAGGAAGAAAATGCTGAAGAACGGCACGGTCATGCCTGCACCAAGTCCCGTTATCGCCTCGACTATCAGAATATCCCTGACGACGCGCTTTTCCTTCTTTGTGAATCCCCCAAGGCGAAACAGGTCGCGCATGCCCGGTATGTTGGTCGCGTGTTGTTTTTTCTCTCTGAAAAAAAGGCTTAGGCCGGCGGCGAGAATTGATAGGGCCGCGCATATCGAAAGCGACAGGCTTACGCCGAGGCCGTCGGAATGGTAGTGTTTTATTATCTGCCCCATCAACAGCGGCCCTCCGGCGGCGACAAGTATGGCAAGGGCGGTTATGGTGCCGTATTCGCGCGAAAGGTGCTCGTCTTTCACTAGGTCGGCAAGCAGCGCGTGCGATGCGCTTATTGATATTCCCTCGCCGACACCCATTACGAGCGACGCCAGTATGAGGAACCATTTCGCCTGTATGATTATGAGCATGAACATGCCGATGCCTATCAACCCCCAGCCTGCGAATATGAGCCACTTGCGCCCTATGACGTCGCTTAGGTGGCCGCCTGGAAAAGAGGTGAGCATGAGCGCGAAGGTAGCGGCGGATAGCAGGTAGCCGTACCATTCGTCGCCGAGGTGAAATGCCTTTGAATAGACCGGAAAAACGAACTGGGAGAAGGTCAATATCGAAAATACGGACAGTATCGTGCAAATGTATAGCAGGACGATGTTGTTTCTATTCTGTCGTGGCATATTCTTACCGCTTGATACCAAAACGAAAAGGCGCAAGGCGCGTGGGCAATCCGCTTTTTTCGGTTATGGCCTGACAAGTGCAATATTATACGAGGTCAGATTTATATTTTCTTGTAACCCTATTTTGTGAAATGCGATACAAAGCCGCAGTGTTTTGGGAAACACACAACAAAAACGATATTCTAAACAATTAAGATGTTCAAACCGCGAAAGCAGCATAGAATTTCAGGATGCGGCGCCGGGCGCAGGTTCTTCTGTCACAATCTTCTTTTTTCTTCCGAGATCCGCCCAGATGAACACCATTGAGCAAAGGTAGCCGACAGCCACGATTGGAAAAGCCCATCCCCTGAGCAAGCCGGTCACGTGGCCTCCCGCAAGGCTGCCGAACACCCAGCAGAGATTCCATGTCGTCTGCGTTATGCCAAGCGACTTTCCCCTCACGTTCCTGCCCAGCTCCTGCATCATGAACGCGCTCCAAACCGGCCATATCATGTTCGCTATCGACTGGCGCAGGACGTAGAATACGCCGCCGAGCGCGAGCGTCGGGGCAAGGGTTACCCCAAGCGCCATCGGGACTGCGGAAGCATTGCCTACGACCATGAACTTTAACTTGTTCACCCGGTCTCCGACGAAACCGACAAAAAGCGTCAGAAAAGCGACGGCAAGCGTTCCAGCCATGAATATGTAACCAAGCTGCGTTGCGCCTGCAGAGAACTTGTTTATGAAGAAGATGCTGTAAAAAGGCACCGTAAGGCCTGCGCCAAAGCCCGTTATCCCCTGCGCGATGGAAAGGTCCCTCACCACCTTTTTCTGGTATGGCGTGAAATGCTTTAGCGAGAATATCTCGGACAGTTTCGGCGCATCCGTCCCGTTCTTTTGCTCGGTGAACAGAAGCGCGAGCGCGGCTGCGACGAGCGCGAGGTACGCGCAAGCGAGAAGCGAGACCTTCACACCGGTTCCGCCATAAGGGAGGCTGTCGATGAGCAGACCCATCGTGAGCGGCCCTGCGGCGGAGACGAGCATCGCCACGCCCTGTATCGTGCCATAGCCCTTGGACAGGTTCTCCTGCTTTATAACATCCGCTATCAGCGCCTGCGCCGGGCCTGAGGAAAGCCCCTGACCGATTCCTATAAGCACGGATGCGGTGAGTATCACCCATTTTATTTGGAAAGGTATCAAAAGCAGAATCCCCGCGCCCATCACGCACCAGCCCGCGAAAACCATCTTTTTTCTTCCGACTATGTCGCTGAGGTGCCCGCCCGGTATCGAAGTGAGGACCCACGCGAACATCGATGCCGCAAGTATATAGCCGTACCAGTCGTCGCCTATGCCAAACGCCTTTGTATAAAGCGGGATGATGAACATCACGTAGGTTCCGTAGGAGAAATTGGAGAGGACGGAGCAGACGTATAGGAGAGCGAGGTTGAGGCGGTGGGTGCGGTGCGTCATGGTAGCATTCTGCCTTATTCCTTCATCATCTTCCACGTCAGCACGAGATTCTTTGCCGCGCCCGCCTCGTCTATGCGGCCTACGGGCGTGTTGTGCGGCGCGCTCTTTATTACCTCGGCGTCCTCGTCCGCTATGGATAGCAGGACGTTCACGTAGTCGTCAAGCGCCTGTTTCGGCTCGCTTTCCGTCGGCTCTATCATAATGGCCTCGTGGACGAGATGCGGGAAGTAGACTGTCGGAGGGTGCATTCCGTAATCCATGAGCCTTTTGACGATGTCCATCGTGCGTACGCCCTTTTTTTCGAGCAGTTTTTCGCCGCTTGCCACGAACTCGTGCTTGCGCAGCCTCTTGAACGGCAGGGTGTATTTGCCGCTTGCCGTGAGTTTCTCCTTCATGTAATTGGCGTTTAGCACGGCTATCTCGGTCGCTTCCATAAGCCCGTCTGCGCCCATCATGGATATGTAGGTGTAGGCCCGCACGAGGACTGAGAAGTTGCCGTAGAACGAGTGCACCTTTCCTATGGATTCCGGCTCGTCGTAGTCGAAGAAGTAGTAATCCTCCTCCTCGTCGTAGGCTACGCGCGGCACCGGCAGAAACTTGGCAAGACGTTCCTTTACGCCGACCGGCCCCGAACCCGGACCGCCGCATCCGTGAGGGCTTGCGAAGGTTTTGTGCAGGTTGAGGTGGACTATGTCGAATCCCATGTCGCCGGGGCGTGCCTTGCCCATTATCGCGTTCATGTTGGCGCCGTCGTAGTAGAGAAGCGCGCCCGCTTCGTGGACGAGCTTTGCAATCTCCGTTATCTGGTTTTCGAATATGCCAAGCGTGTTCGGGTTAGTCAGCATGAACGCCGCGGTCTTCTCCGAAAGCGCGCCTTTGAGGTTTTCGAGATCCACGGTGCCGTCGTCGTTCGATTTTATCTCGACTATCTCAAAGCCGGCCATCGCCGCCGAAGCCGGGTTCGTTCCGTGGGCGGTGTCCGGGAGTATCACCTGCTTTCTTTTCTCCAGTTCGCCGTTCGCCTCGTGGTATGCGCGGGCGACGAGCATGCCGAGGAATTCACCGTGAGCGCCGGCGGCCGGCTGCAGGGACATGGCGTCCATGCCGGTTATCTCGCAAAGCGCCCGTTCGAGATTATACATTAATTCGAGGTTGCCCTGAACGAGGCATTCGTCCTGATACGGGTGGGTGTTTGCCACTTCTTCCCAGCCCGCGACCTCCTCGTTTATTTTGGGGTTGTATTTCATGGTGCAGGAACCAAGCGGATAGATGCCGTCGTCGAGGCCGTAGTTGCGCTTGCTGAGCTTGGTGTAGTGCCTCATCACTTCCGGCTTCGAGACGCAGGGCAGTTCGAGAGGTGTCTTTCGCGCCATCTTCTCGGGTATCGTTCCGTTTTTCAGCGAAACCTCGGGCAGCATCAGTGCGCCCGCGCCGTCCTTCCTTCCGATGTCGCGTATGAGCGGCACCTCGTTCGATGCGAACATCAGACCGCCTCCCTTAAGGCAACCGCCAGTTTGTTGATGTCCCCGTCGGTATGGAGTTCGGTAGTCCCGTAAAGGGCGCACTCGCAACCCCCGCAGCAACCGCCGCCAATCAAAAGCCCGCCGTGGACCCCGCGCTCGAGCAGTGCGTAGTGAATCTCCTCCGCGCTTTTGCCAGTGTAGCGGACCACGAGTTGGTTGAAATGCGGGGTATTCGAGAACGGCAGTTCGACTCCTTCGATGTTCGATAGCGCTTCCTTGAGCTTTTCCCCGCGTTCGAAGTTGAGCCTTGCAAGCTTTTCGAGCCCGTCGCGGCCAAGAAGCGAGAGATATACTGCGGAAGCGAGCGAGCAGAGGGTTTCGTTGGAGCAGATGTTCGATGTCGCCTTCTCCCTCCGGATGTGCTGCTCTCTCGTCGTGAGGGCCATGCAGAAGGCGCGCCTGCCGCTCGCATCCTTCGTAAGGCCGATGATGCGCCCCGGCATTCTCCGGACGTGCTCATCCCTGCATGCGAAGATGCCTACGAGCGGCCCGCCGAAGTTTGGCGCGTTGCCAAGCAGTTGCCCTTCGCCTATGACTATGTCGGCACCGTAATCCCCCGGCGACCTGAGCGCGCCAAGCGATACGGCATCTACGCCGACGACCAGAAGCGCCTTTCCGGCAGAGTGGACTATTGCGTTTATCTCGTCGACGCGGTCGTCTATGAGGCCGAAGAAATTCGGATTTTCGATGTATAGTCCTGCGGTTTCGGGCGAGAGCGCCTCTTTTAGCGCGTCAAGGTCAAGCAGGCCGGTCTTGCTATCAAAAGGTATCTCGCGTATCTTTAGCCCCGCGCCCTTCACATAATTCCCGAGCACCGATTTTTTTTCCCACGAGATGTTTTCGGGAACGAGGAACTCATTTTTTCTCGAAGCCCTTGCCGTCATGAGGGCGGCTTCGCCAAGCGCGGTGGCGCCGTCGTACATCGATATGTTCGCAACGTCCATGCCCGTAAGTTCTGCGATCATCGACTGGTACTCGAACATGGCCTGCAGTATGCCTTGCGAAAGTTCGGGCTGGTAAGGTGTGTAGGCGGTGTAGAATTCCGAGCGCGAGGTGATGGAGCGCACCGCGGCAGGAACGAAATGCGGCATTGCCGGGCCGCCGATGAAAGATGTAATCTCATCGAGCGTCACGTTTTTTGAAAGCATGTGCTTCATCTCACGGCGAACCTGCATCTCGGATTTGCTTTTTTCAATCTGCAATCCGCCGTAGCGCACCTCTTTTGGCACGTCTGCGAAAAGTTCGTCGATATCGTCAAGCCCTATTTCGGCAAGCATCGCCTGTTTTATCTCCGAGTTGGGAATGAAATGCATAAATAAGCCTCCGGTCAGCGGGTGGAATCCACAAGCCCATTAATATATTTGCTCAAAACTGGCGGGAACGCGCGCGAAAAAACAGGAAGTTGCGGTGCGACAAAATTCAGGTCGACATTCCGCACCACTGCTCGTTAAGAACAACTTTCTTCCAATCGTAATGATAAAGCGTCGTAGTGCCGTTTCAACTCATGCTGACGGCTGTCTCGTTGCCGCAGTCAAGGCACTCATAGTGCTCTTTCTTGACGTGCCCGACCCTGTCGCAGTCATTTACGGAATGAAGCATCGAATGACCGCAACGGGGGCAGGCAATATGTTTGGCTACGCCCCACATCTCAACACCTCCCTTGAATTACGCTACGGGTGCCCGCAAAGCCGTTCCCGGCATACGGCCGCAAGCTGACCCTTATCGTCAATAAACCCTCTTGTCAAAGGTTATATTTAAACATTCGCCGGAATCATGCCAATCCGGGTGCAGAAACGTTTTAGCGCCGGAAATAATAACACTTCGATTGCGATGCAGGCCGACCTTCTTATCGTCAACGCAGGAGAACTTGTCACGCTCGCCGGCAGCGGCAAGCCGCGAACCGGAAGCGAGATGCGGGAACTTGGGATAATACGCGATGGCGCGCTCATCGTCAAAGATGGCCGGATAGCCGCCGTCGGCACCTCCGTCGAACTCGGCGGCGTCAAGGCCGCGCGGACTATCGATGCCAGGGGAATGGTTGTGATGCCGGGCTTCGTCGACCCGCACGCGCACCTCGTTTACGGCGGCAGCAGGGAGTTCGAGCTTGACCTCAAACTGCAGGGCAAGAACTACCTCGAGATACTCGAAGCGGGCGGCGGCATACGCTATACCGTCGGATGCACCCGCAAGGCGAAAAAGAACGAGCTGAAGGAACAGGCCAGATTGCGGCTTGATAAATTCCTTTTGCACGGCACGACCACGCTTGAGGCGAAATCAGGTTACGGCCTTGACACTGCGACAGAGTTGAAGATGCTCAAAGCCGCATCAGAGCTTGAAAACGAGCATCCGCTTGACATCATTCACACGTTTCTTGGCGCCCACGCGATACCAGAGGATTTCAAGGGAAGAACAAATGAGTTCGTCGACCTCGTCATAGACGAGATGATTCCCGCTGTCGCAAAGCAGGGCATCGCCGAGTTCTGCGATGTTTTCTGCGAAAAAGAGGTTTTCGATGTCGAGCAGAGCCGCCGCATCCTGGAGGCGGGAAAGAGGCACGGCCTGATCCCGAAACTGCACGCGGATGAGATAGTGCATCTTGGCGGCGCCGGGCTTGCCGCAGACGTTGGCGCGATAAGCGCCGACCACCTGCTTATGGCCTCGGATGAAGACCTGAAGAAGATGGCCGATGCCGGAACCGTCGGAGTCCTGCTTCCGGGCACGCCCTTTGCGCTGATGATGAAGGAGTATGCGAACGCGCGAAAGATGATAGGCCTGGGCGTTCCCGTAGCCCTAGCAACCGACCTCAACCCCAACTGCTGGACGGAGTCGATGCAGTTCATGATACAGCTTGCCTGCTTCAACATGAAGATGACTCCCGGAGAGGCGATTACCGCAGCTACGATAAACGCAGCCCACGCCATAGGACGCGCGGGCGAAGTTGGAAGCATCGAGGTTGGAAAGAAGGCCGATATTTTAATCCTCGACTGCCCGAACCACCTGTTCATACCTTACCATTTCGGGGTCAACCATGTAGAAACCGTGATAAAGGGCGGAAAAGTGGTGGTTGAAGAGGGAA
>PGXE01000025.1 GCA_002838935.1 Thermoplasmata archaeon HGW-Thermoplasmata-1
GGAGACGAAATATTCAAAGACCACCTGCGGGGTCTCGCCCTCCGGCGGCCCTTGTTCAGGGAGCGGTTCTTCTGTGCTTTCATCGCCTCCGATGCAGCCTGCAAAAGCAAGCGTTGCGAACATTGCCGATAGGATTAGCGTCGCAATCTTTATTTTTTTGTGCCTGTAATCCATTCTTTCACCTCTTTTTCATCTTTTTCGTTTCATTCATTTTACCTTTATCCGAGTATCACGTCCATCGGGGGATATTCGCAGGGGTTCGCCGCCGGGTCCCCGTAGAGCGGGTATGCCAGTATAGTGCGTACATCCCACGGGGTAAGCCCCTGGTACGTGGTGGGGGTGTCCTCACCGACGTAGATGGTCGTGCGCTCCATGCTGCTCGCTACCTTGTAATACTCGTTCTTTGCTATCGCGAGCGCGTCACCGAGGGTCTGGTTGAACCTTACGAGGTTCTCGATGTAGCGGTTGCATAGCAACCCATTGCAGCTCGATTCCATCGCCGGCCATATCTTCACCTCGCCCCACGTCACGCGGGTTCCGCCAAGATAGCTAAGACAGCCAGAGTGCAAAAAGGCGAGGGATATCCTCTGATCGATTGGGGCTTTTGCATATTCACTCATACTGTCAAGAGCAGATGTCAGGCACGAGCCGGCAATACCATTGCCGGGAGGGATTATCTTTTCTTCCAGATCTTCAGGGCCTACTCTGAGTGCATCACCCCCTCCTATGCCAAAATAGTACCAGCCGTCATCGCCGCCGTGACCATAGTAAATAAGATAATTGTTGTCGTAAATATCCATGTCCTGGCTGGAGAGGGCACCGAGTGCGGAGTGCCTGAACTTCGTAATAAATCCGCCCTCTGTAAGCATCTGGTTGACCTTCGTCACATCGCCCTGGGAAAAGATCTCTATCTGTAACGTTCCTTCAATGAAGTAGGCATTCTTGATCCAGCTTCCGACGTGGAGGCCCGTGGGGTCGTCCTTTTCTTTCTCAAGATCGACCATTCTCTGGTATCCCATGCTCCGTGCGACTAGGGCAGACGCGTCGCCCGCGTTCCTGCCGACTATCCTTCCAATGGACATCTCCTGAGTAAGGGGATTTCCGTCGAAGTCGGCGTAGTAGTTGTCGGTCGGAACCTCCTCCTCTGCCCACTCGCCTGTTCCGCAGTCGGCATAATATTTCATGGGCATCACCCTTGGGTCGCCGACAAGACAGATGTATTTTGGAATCATCCCGTGCTTTAGAATCCGGATTCTCGCACCTGTCACTCCGGCCTTGACAATTTCCACGCCCTCCTCGTTCTTCCATGCTTCGTTAGGTTCGAAATCGGTCACGACGAGAAGCGCGTTGCGGTAGGCCGCGAGAAAGGCTCCCGACATGGAGAGGCAGTCCTGCGGGAATTTATTCTCACTGCCCTCAATCTCGGCATCGTATGCGTTCACGACAACCGCGTAGTCGCAATAATCGCCATTCTCCGCCATCCTGTCGAGGAAGAGTTCATACAGTTCTTCCCGGGTGTTCAGGTGTGTGTGACCCCCCTTCACCCATCCGAGGGTGATGAACTCTTTTACACCGAGCGAGAGAAGCTCGTTGTTGACCTCTTCGAGCGTTTCGGCATATACGAGCGGCGCGTTCAGGTAACAGGCGAGAGGCACGGCTGCGAGCCCGAGAGCGTAATTCTCGAAGATAATGGCGACCTTTTTAGGGTTCTCCAGCCTCTTTGCCACCTCGATGGATATTTCGGTCAGGTCCCCGGCGATGTTCTCAGTTCCCTGCACGGAGACGTCTCCGATGGTCAGGACGTCCGCAGGCTGGAGCTGCTCCATCATGCACCGGACGGCAAACTCGTCCGAACCCACCATCGCTGGAGTGACCTCCACCTTCGGAACAGTGTCGTTGCCCACCTCGATGCGCGAGTGCCTTACGCAGAGCGGTGCCGTTATGGGCGCCAGTTCGGGTATCTTTTCCACTATTATGAGACGGTCGCTCACGCTTTCTATCCTTTGCATGAAGTTCGTCTCCCCGAAGACCGGGGTTTGGGGAATATCCTCCGTGACTGGAGGCGTTTCCCCTGTTTCAAAAAGCGTTCCTATGCAGCCGCTGAACGTGAGAGCCGCGAAAGCGGCTGCCAGGACGAGCGATGCGGGCTTCATTTTTTTGTGTATGCGGTTCATCTGATTTGCCTCCTTTACCTCTTCTTTTTGTTTTTTCTTCCTATTCTTCGTAATATGCGTAATAATCAGCCCACACCACAACAATATAGTATCCGGTCTGCACTATGGTGTCAAGCCCTTTCTTCAGTTCCTCGGCCCCCCCTGCGCTCGCTTCATATGTCGGGAATGTATCGAGGGGCGAATTGCAGAAACTGGTGTACCAGCCTGTGTTCTCTGTCTCGCTCTCGAAGGAGAGTATGGGGCAGACCGACTTGAAAGAGGCGTGGTCGCTTCCGCTGCCGGCCTCGGGGAACTTTGCCAGTTCCGCTGCCACGCCAGTGACGTTGACTGCCGCGAATCTGGCCAGTTCGTTAAAATCCGCACAAACGTTTCCCAAAGCCGTCCCCACGGTAAGGCCAAGGTTTTCCCCTGTCGCAACGTCCTTGCACGGGTAGTTGACGCCTATGCAGTCGAAGTTGATGTATGCCGACATGGAGATGTTGAATTCCTTGTGATTGGATGCGAAGTGGGCCGAGCCCTTGAGCCCTATCTCCTCGGCGTCCCAGAGGGCGAATACTATGGTCTTCGAAAAGTTGTAACCCGAAAGCGCCCTTGCGATCTCTAGAACCGCACAGCACCCCCCGCCGTTGTCGTTTGCCCCGTGAACCGTGTTTATCGTGTCGTAGTGGGCCCCTAGGACGAGGGCTCTTTCCCTATCCTCACCCCACTTGAAGCCGAGTATGTTCTGGTGGCTTCCGAAATCCTGCAGCCTGACCTCCAGCCCCAGGGATTCCATTTTTGAGACCAGTTCGTCCCTCGCCATGTCATGGGTGGGAGTGAGCACCAGCCTGAAGCCGTGGTTGTATGAAAGGTAGTGGTCGTAGTCATAGACGTTCTCCCCGAGCGGGAGGGTGCCGGAGTAGGCCGTGAAGTTGAAATCCCCCAGCAGGTCGCCGAAAGTTTCAGGTTCCGCTTTGGCAGGGGGGCGCGGCGGCAGGGAAATAGGCTGCTCGTTTCCTATGCATCCCGACAGAGGGATGATAGAGAGGAGAAGGGCGTATCCGATTGCGGAAAGGATTTTTCGATTCATGTTACCCCTACCTTTTTCGCACTGTCATCAGTGCCGCCATCATGGCCAGTGCGGCGACAATAAGGACAGCGCCGAACCCGGGCGTCTCGTCAACTGCTCCCGTTCCCGCAACCATCGCCTGCGCTTCTTCCGGTGAAATGGCAACAGGCTTCTCCCAGCTGTGCAGGGGCGAGTATAATCTCAATTCAGGGTCGCCGAAGTAGACCACGTTCTCGTAGATGTCCCACCACCACTGGCCTGTCAGGTATTCGATGCCGACGTGCCGTATTCCTTTTTCGTACGCCTCGCCCACGGTATCGCCTGATGCAAGGTCCCTGCCGAAGGTCGCTATCGCAAACGCGCAGTACCACGACGTCAGCCAGGGGTCTATGACCTGGAAGACCGAGCCGTGCCTTACGAGGCTCATGTGCAGCGGCGTATAGGCTATGAGGCAGGAGCCCGCGACAACGCCAGCCGAATGGATGTTCTCCAGAGCCTCGTCTATCTGGCTGCCGCTCTTCGAGGTGGTCTGGGCGAACTGCGCAGCTATTGTGATTACGACTCCGTCGTGGCCCGTGACCTCGCCCGCGCCTTTCGGTGAAGGCACCACGTCGACACCCGCCTGCTTGCTCTCGGCCATCGTGTCAGGCTCGAACGTGTCGCCGCCCTCTTCGTAGCCCCTCCAGGGGTTCTCTTCAACGGCCTTGCCCGCCGTGCCCCAGAAGCCGACGGTTCCGCCCCCTGCGTTTCCTCCGTGCATCACCTCTATCCACATCATGACCCCGCGGTTGAGGTTCTCCATTGTGGCCTCGAAGTTGGTGGAATAGACGTTGGAGTAGCCGAGCTTGTTCATGTAGAACGGCACCACCTCGGAGTTCGTCATGTCGGGATAATAACAGCCGGGCCTTCCGTAGCGCGCGTTCACGTCGTTGTCGACAGGGTTGTCCGACGGCGACCAGAACGGGGTTATGCCGTCCGCCCCGGTGTAGTTTATGCCGTGATATTTGCTCGCCCTCTCGTTGAACCTGTGCTGGTAGGAGACCCATGTCTGGAGCACGGGATACTTGAACTCCATCTCGCCTCCTGGCTGTACGTCCAGAAAGCCGGTCGAGGTGTCGGTCGTGGAGCGGCTGCCGGTTATGTACATGCCGCCTTTCGGGTCTGTGGCGGGATTTGCGAATACGACGACTGGATAGAAAACCGAGCGCGAGACCCAGTACGACGCGTCGGTCGGGGTGCCTGTTATCCTTCCGGGCACGGCAACGCCCGCAAACGTTCTGTCCCAGCTCGCCCCGAGATTGAACTCGTCGCAGACAGTGAGCATGTTCTCCATGCCCTCTCCGTCAAAGCCGACGCCGCCGAGGAAATCGTAGACCTCTCTCCCCGATATGACCATGCTGCCGACAGACGGGGGGCGTCTTTTTTCCTTCGCGCCCTGCCAGTAGAGCGAGTGCCACGCCGCTGCGCAGGAAAGTTCTGGATGCATCTCGACGAGGAATACCGGGCAGCCGTGATGCGCGGCTGCGTATGCCGCGGGACCCGCGAACTTCGAATCGCCGAAGGTGGCGATGGACGAGAAGACCACGTCGGTCTCGTCAGTGATGTCCTGTATCCTCGAATAAAGCTTCACGTAATCTGTTATGTGCTCAACCCCGTAGCTTGCGGCCAAGCTCTCTGCGAGCGGCGCCTCTCCGCCTAGATCCATGAACACGACTTTCTTTACGCCAAGCGCGTCTAGCGCGCTCTTCGTGGCTGGGGGCATGTAGTCGTCGTCAACGTAGAGCAGGGGGGCGTTGAGCAGGGATGCGAGGATTGCTCCCTCCGTGGCTGAGGCGATAAAGTTGCCTTCCTCTCTTGAGACAAGCTGCTCCCATGCGTAGGTCACCTTGAAGTCCACTGGTTCGGTGTTGTCCGTGAGCTTGACGACGCATACCCTGTGGCGTCCCTCGCCTATCTTGCTTATGCCGATGGTCTTGACGGTCTCATAGGTCTCGTCTTCTGTTGCCGGAGGCTCCGCCGGAAGCCCCTCCGCTATGAATTCCTCGATGTCTACGGCTTTTGCTATGGAGTTGTTAAAAGGGTCCAGGATGACGAGGCCCATATTAACATTTGGATTGTTCCACGTGAGTTCGAAGCTTATCCCGGACGCACCGAAGCAAACCTCCTCGGGCAGGTCGAATTCCACGCCAGGATAGAGGTTGCAGTCGACCCTGTAGACCGCCTTGTTGTCCGGCCCGCGCAAGACGCTATCCCACAGCACCGCGCGCGGCTCCCTGTCCATGATAGGCATCTCGTCGGTCGGCATTGCCATGCTCTTCGTCGGCATATAGGTGAATGCAACGCCCCACGGGCCATTGTTGAAAACGTACGACGAGGGATCGGGATCTATGAGCACCCAGTTCTCGACAGCGGCGACCATCCCGAGCTGCCAGTCGTAGAGCTGCATGTCGAGGTTTATGCCGGAAACCACGTTTGCGGGAACTCCGGTTCCCGGTATCACGTCCCAGACGAGGTCGGTGTCGATATACTTGTAGGGCTCGGGTATGGAGAAGTTGTGGTAGACCGGAACGATGCCGACGTCGCGCTCTCCCGTGATTGTCTCGACCTTCGGCTTGTAGTCGCCCGGCATGGTGCCCTCTACCGCGCCTGCCACGGCGTCGGCATACTCCATCCTGCCGTCTATGACCGCAAGAACCGCGGTTTTCGACGATTTCCATGAGGAGGTCGCCACCTCGCGGGCGACGTCGTATGGATTGTCCGCGTATATCTCCGTCGTCTTGTTCGCGCTCCAAGGGATGATCTCTTCCATGTTTATTGTGACAAGCTCGTCCATTCCCGCGGTCGCGAGCCAGTCCTCCATGAAGTAATCGGTCCCCACGTTGCCGCCGTCGTAGAAGAGGAGCGGATGCGATACAATGCTGTCGCTCTTTTCGTCGTAGAAGACTGACGAGGGCACGGCGGCCAGATACGCATAGTCGTCGATGTCTCCCCATTTGTCGGCCTGCACGAGCGTCGCCTTCTTCACCGGAACTACCGGCTTCCACGATACGGTCTCGAATCCGTCCGGCGCGTCCGCAGCCGCAACGGGCAGCAGCGCGAAGACGAACAGGCATGCGATGAGCATTGCAAAAATGCTCCTTGATCTTTGTTCCATTTTTTATTCCTCCCTGATATAATATATGATGTCTATGCTGAAGAGATAGCTCACCTCGCCCGCGTTGACGAAGTGGTGGTCGCCGCCGATGCCGTCGAAGCATCCGACCCTCATAAGGTAATCTCCGGCCTCGCCGAGCCTGCCCTCCTTTAGCTTCACGGTCTCGTCTGCCGGGTTTTCCCCGCCGGTCTCGCCGTCCGACTTGCCGATCAGCTTTTTCTGGACGGAATAGACTTCGAGGCCGATGTCGTTGTCGCCCGCGCCGACGAGGGGCACCGTGGGATAGACGGGGGCGTCGGCCGGATCGGCGAAGGTCTGTATCAGCGCCTCTTTTGCCCCCGCCGCCACCGGGAATAGATAGTCCCAGTAATCTTCCCCGTTCTTGTCGTATCCTTTACAGGGCAGGCCGCTAACCTTGTCTTTCCCTTCCGCATGGTAGTTGACGTAGATCGTGATGGCGCGCGTCTTCGAACTTCCGTCGTGGAACGTCACGGTCAGCGATGCGAAAAATACGCCCGGCGACGAGTAGACGTGGCTTGCCTCGAACCCGCTTTCGGTCGTCCCGTCCCCGAAGTCCCATTCGAAGCTCTTCGCGTCGGCCTCCTCAAGTTCTTCTATTGCGAATCTCAGGGCTTTGACACTCCTCTGCCTTGTTCCCGCGTTCTCCCGGTTGTCCGAGGTTATCGTCTCCGTCACCGATGTTACGAAATCGTAGGTTCTCTTGCCCTCGACTGTCGGAAATAGCAGCTTTTGCTCGGCCTGCGACCGGACCGCCTTGTCCGTCCCCGTGTCAGATTCCTCTATCTTTTCGCCGCCGCCGGTGCATCCGGCAAACGCCGCCGACACCAGGACCGCGACAATTGCGATGGCCGTAGTCCATTTCATCCTGTCACTTCCCCGTTTCATCTTGTCACTTCCCCGTTTCATCCTGTCACTTCCCCGTTTCATCTTGTCACATCCGATAGTATATTTTTCGGTTCGACCGTCCTAAATATATTTTCTAGTTCAACCGCGATCGTTCTAAATGCCGGGACGCCACCAGAGTATCCGCTGAAGAGCGAGGCCGTCGTGAGCAGAACCGTCGAAAGCACGAATATCGATTTAAAACTCATTTTTCCACCCCCTCGTTGCACGGTTCGTAGGTCGTAGCCTAACGCTCGCTTTGCTCGCGTCAGCCGCGCCCGTATGAACCCTATGCTGAACCCTCGTTACAGGGTTCGTAGGCGTTGGTCGAATGCTTGCGAGCATTCGCCCCGCCTTACGAGCCTTAATCTGAACCCTCATTACAAGGCTCGTAAGGTCCCAGTCGAACACTCGTAAACTCGTGTTCGCCGTGCCCATACGAGCCCTGTTTTGCGCCCTCGTTACAGGGCTCGTATGGATTAAACGCAGGGTCGCCGTAGAGAATTCTGATTCTGGTTCAGGCCCCTTTTCTCCTGCGCAGCCTGCAAAAACCGCGGTCGCAAACAGGCCGCACACCAGCATAACGTATATCTTTTTCATGCAATCATCTCTCTATTTTCAGTATTCAACTCTTATTTCTCCTTTATACTCAACCGGCCGAACCAAAGGCGTGGTTGCATCAACCCTTATGCTCCACTCTCCAAAGGCGCAGCCGGTCAGGTTGTGTAGTTCCAACCGTTCGCTCTCCCCTGCTTCCCTGCAACTTTTTCCAATCACTGTTCCGTTCGCGTCGATAACGAGCAAATCCAGATCCTCGAATCCAATGGGCTGCTCGTAATCCAGAGTTGCGACCAGACATTCGACGTCCGCGTAAACAGGGAAGTTGAATGCGTAAACCATTTCATTACCTGTCATGCTACCGTTGTAATTCCATTCCTCCCACAACGGATGATTGTAAAAAATGAGCGGACAAAACGAGCGAAAATTAGTTGGATTTCCAAGGGACCAACCGGTTTTTGTTGCATCTTCAACAAATTCAACAGTAAGAGACGATGCTCCGATGAGTTTTTCTGATTCTATCATGAAGAACGCCCTTATGTTATTTTCACTCACATTAGGTTGACTTGTTAAATAATATCTTCCATCCGAAGGTAAAATCATATGGGAAAAACCATAGGTTTCCTGCTCACCCCATTTTTCACCGTCCCAATGTCGAATAAATGTTTCTGGCAGCCAAACAGGTTGGCCCACGCCAAAATATCTAGAATCTAGATTTGCAAATCCAAGTGCAATAGAATCCTTTCCATCTTCACCAATCTCCCAGTAAGTAGTAAAAATACCGTCTTTACACGAAAAGTTCCAGTTTAGTATGATATAAGCTATTGCCATGGTGGACATCCTGCCTTCTGATGAAACGAAATCGACGTATTTCTTGAATCCGATTTCGATGCTCATATCTTCTGATTGTAGCCAAGTACGGGCGAATTTGACATCATCAGTATTCAACCTATCGCTATGGCTGCATTCGATGGGGACATATGATTGTATTTGCACACTGTTATTGTATTGTATTATCTCTGGTTGTGCACTGAATGGATTATAGGATATGCATCCTGAAAGCAAAGAAAAAGATAAAATCGCGGCGATAAATATTGTTTTCCTCATTATTGCCACCTATGGGTATGTGTCCAACGCCAAACTTCCATCTCCTCCAAGAGGTAGGGTATTGGCACTCGTAGTACCGTGTCCTGCCCCATTTCCATCGTCGTCGATTTGAGGGTTTTGTTCTGGATGGTTGCCATTTGATATCTTAGCATCAGCTTCTTCCCATGCCTTTCCCATTGATCTACCATTGCCCAATGCGTTAAAGAACGGGAAGGCGAAACTGTCGATACCAAAATAGGCAAGATTGTTTCCGTCACTAGATGTGATTACGATTCTTTTATTGGCCGACAGGGAAGGGATAAAATCACCTGAATAGCAACTATCTATCACAACCGTACATACCTGATACGTCACTTGATTTATCCATCCATCAAGTTCAGTAGCCGTAATACGGTCCTCTACGTCGTTTAAATCTCCATCCTGATTTCCGTCAAAATAAAAATAACCACCGTTACTTCCATGATCGACGAAGTATAAAAAACATTTATCTTTTGACGTTGAACGGTCATCCAGCCAAGTTGTAATCGCCCATTGGATGTTTCCTCTTGTTGTTCTATAATCCACATGGTTTTCCGAAGTATCCACATTTAAATAACAGATTCTGTCATGTGTATAACCAAGAGAGATAAGCCTGTTATATGCTCTGTTTGATTCTATATCAAAGTAATTATCCCCTACTTCTCCACCCCTAACGATAATAGCATAGGTATCCCAAACAGTTACTTTTTTAGTGTTTGACCAATCGCTTCTAGAACCAAGGAGATTTTCTGCCACTACTTGGATATAATATGTCCCCGAGCTACTCCAAGCATGAGATTTAATGGTCTCACCCATCTTATCGAAAGTTGTGGTTGGTGGGGGGTTATAAGATATAGTATATCCGGTTAACCCATATCCACTCCATTCATCTGGTGAATTATCTCCATTCCAATCCCACCCATATCTCACTATATCAAGAGCACCGATTATCTCATCCCCTGTCTGCGACCTGCTGATGATTGTTTTATATGTCCCCCAATTATTTCGTCGCAATTCGGAAGGGCCCGTTGGCTTTTCCGGTTTCCGTACGATATTTGCAGCGATTGGATTTGGGGAATATACCCACCACACACCATTGTTGTCAAGCGTTACGTTATTGAATTCAACTACGCCTGATATATTAGTAATCGCTATATCAACAACATCCATTAATGGATTTATCAAAACGCACGGCATATCCGCAGTCAAATTCACAAAAGTAAGGTTGGCGACTTCTAGGTAAAAACCATCCTCTGTTATATTGAACCTAGTTCCATTTATGATACTGATATTATTTCGTTCATTAATGACTATGTTGCCTTCGACCGTGAAATTCTCGATGTAGTCCTTGATTGTCGCCTCCGGTCCGGCATCCTCATCACTCTCGTTTGCCGATTCATTGTTGCCCGGATCGACGTGTATATCGACATCTACTGATTCGTCTTCTATTGCCACTTCTGCATCGAACGACAGGTTTTGCATCCTGAGAAGGGTTGTCTCGTTTAAAGAAAAATCGATGCTGGCCTCCAAACCAAATGCGCTGGCGGTGCCTGCCGCCGAGAACGCGGAAGTCAACATCATCACTACGATGCCCATTCCAAACATGGCTTTTGGCTTCAGGCTTATTCCTCCTTATGATAATAGTTGACGGTTATCGAAAAGAAATAGGCGACATCGCCTGTGTTGGTATAGCTGTGGCCGAGTGGGCCAGCGTCAAAACAGCCTATGCGCGCAATGTAGTCCCCGGGTTCCCCCAGCTTCCCCTGTTTCAGCCTTACCTCCTCGTCGGATGGTTTCTCTTTGTTTTTCTCCCCGTCCGAACTTCCGAGCACCTCCCCCGAAGGCGAACAGGCCTCGAGCGCTATGTCGTTGTCCCCTCCCGTGGCGGGCGGCGTCGGGGGAATGGCCGGGCTGTCGGACGGGTCGGCCCAGGTTTTCACAGTGGCGTTCCATGCGTTCTCGCCTATCGGGAATAGGTATTCCCAGTAATCGTCGTCATTTATCTTGTCGTATCCGGGGCATCCTATGCCGCTCACTGTGTCCTTCCCTTCCGCATGGTAGTTGACGTAGATCACGGCGCTCTTCTTCTCGGACGTGCCGTCCCCGAAATCGACTGTCAGCGAGAGCGTGAATATCCCGGGCAAGGCGTAGGCGTGGTCTGCGAAGAATCCGGTGTCTGACGTGCCGTCGCCAAAGTCCCACCCGAACGAGCCCTCGTCCTCCTCCAGGCCGTCTATGCCAAACGCCAGAAGTTCAGAGGTTCTCTGCCTTGATGCCGGAGCCTCCCGGTCGCCGGGCGTTATGACCTCGTTCACAACGGTCTCGGTTTCGTATATCCGGTTCCCCCTCGCCGTGATGAAAAACGGCCCGCGGGAGTCCTTCTCGTTTTCGTTCCCGGTTCCGGGCAGATCATCGCCCGAAACCTCGTCGTTTCCTCCGGTGCAGCCTGCGAACAGAATGGTGAGCAGGGCGCATGCCAACAAAAGCGTTAATATCCTTCTCATTTTTTCTTCCCCCTTTTTTCCATCGTATCATGAATAGATATCCAACTTTCCGTATTGCCGTGGTCGCGGCCTGCAGCAGGTGATTTTCCTCCCTGGTTTTGCAGATGCGCTTGGATTCGGCCTGCCGCAAGGTTCCGCGCTATATTTTTGAGAGCGATAATAACTGATATACTTTTTGGATATGGGTTCGATATGAAGCGTGCGGAGGGGCCGGATTTCGATGTTTTCGCTTTGCGGCGCCTTCGTTGCAGGATTCATACAGCCGCGTCCATTACCATGACTGCGATTAACGCAACCGCTTTTTTCTTTTTGCCGATACCATGCAGGCGACAGCTGCCGCTCCAGCCAAAAGGGCAGCCACCCCGAACCCGGGCAGCCACGATTTCTCCTCCTTGGGAGAAATCTCCTGCACCACCGGCTTTTCCTCCTCGGGCCAGTAGTCATACCCGACGCTCACGCAGTCCAGTTCATATTCAGGGTCGAGGTCGGTGCCGCCGGATGCGTATTTCATAGTGCCATTTTTGAATTCGTCCAGGTTGCCAGTGGTGTTCAGGGCAAGGAGATAGGCTGCACTGGCGTTGACGTATCCCGCGCCGATTTTCCATATCTCCCCGTCCTGCACGTCCTTTACAGGGCTCGTAGTGTATGTTAGTATGTCCATGACCTGGTCGGGCGAGAGTTTCGGGTTCGCGCTGAACAGCAGCGCCGCTATGCCCGCTATGTGCGGGGTTGCCATCGACGTGCCGCTCATGCACTGGTAATAAACGGTGGTGTCCACGAGCGCTTCGGGATCGGTCGGGTCGGGCTCGTAAAGGGGGCCTGTCGCCTGAAACTGCCCGAATCTCGATTTTGCCGCCATTATCCCTCTTCCCGGCGCCGTTATATCGGGATGGTCGTAGGGGATGTTGGTGCCCTGCGAAGACAGGTCGGCGTGGCCGCCGTCCTTGGTTCCCGCCGCTACGCTCATCACCCATGGCGCCACGGAATAGGGGTTCATCTTGCCCGCCGTCTTTCCGTTCCCGGCGGCAAAAACAGTCAGAATACCTTTCTTGTAGCATTCCAATGAGGCCGCGCAGACAGGGTTCTGCGGATCGAACGGCCCGCCGTCGCCCCAGCTGCACGAAATGACGTTTATGCCGTATTCCTGCTGTTTTTCGAGGGCGTAGTCGAATCCCATTATCCCTCCGAAGACCCATCCGAAGAGCAGCGCCGCTGCGCCGGTCCCGTAGCTTATAAGCCTGCATTCCGGGGCCATGCCAGTGTATTTGCCTGCCCAGAGCGGATCCTCCGCCGTTCCGGCCTCCGCGTAGCCTCCGCTCGCCTCGCCGGTCCCCCCCACTATGCCGAGGCAGTGCGTGCCGTGGCCGACCTGATCCGTAAGCGCAACGTCTTCGAGGTATTCGATAGGGAGATCCGCAGGGACCCCCACGTCGCGCAATATGTTTACGGGCATCACGCTTTGGACCAGGTTCTTGCCATAGAGCAGATCGGGATGGGTGCCGTCAACGCCCGTATCGATGACGAAGACCGTGGCGTTCTTCCCCTTTTCGCCCAAGGCGTTCCATACCGGGCGCACGTCCACGGTGTCGGCGCTCTCGTCGAGGAAAAAACGGAAAGGGCTGTCCCAGTATATGCTTCGCACCTCGGGCCAGGACGAAAGGACGCCGATGTCTTCCGCCTTCAGCGCCACGCCGCTCATGGGCAGGACTTTTAGGTGCTGGCAGCGAAGGCCGGATTCGTCGAGCCGGTTTTTTCCTTCCGCTGCGTAAGCGTCTTTGAAAGTCACTATCACGAATAGATCCATGCCTTTCGAGAGCCGGACGCCCCCGAGGTCGAGAAGCTCCTGCAGGCGTTCCCCGGGGACGGAATCCTCTTCTAGAACCTGCATTATCTCCGCGAGTAGCGGGCCCGCTGCCGCCGCGTTTTCAATGTTTTGCGCATTCTCGCCGTAGGCGGAGCCCGGCGCGACCGAGGTTACGATAAGCGATAGCGTTATTGCAATGGTTGTAGTCCACTTCATTTTGTCACATCCGATAGTATATTTTTCGGTTCGACCGTCCTAAATATATTTTCTAGTTCAACCGCGATCGTTCTAAATGCCGGGACGCCTCCCCCGGAATCGACGATCACCTTCCGTGCTGCCGCCGGCCCTTCCGTCTCGGCATAGAGTTTTTCACAGAGATATATTTTTTGGATACGGCGGCGATATGAACCGCCGTGTTGCGGATGTCGGGTTCCGGATTTTCCGTTATGCCCTTCCCGCCCTCTTCATCTGCAGGTAGCCGCACCTCGGATCCGGCTTGTTTATGGACCCGGTGAGGACAAACCGGTCGGCGGGGCAGCCGCCCGAGCAGGTATAGGAATACTCGCAGGTCTTGCATTCCCCCTCGATGGGCATGTTCCTGAACCTCTTGCAGACCGCGCAGTTGTCCCACGCCCATTTCAATCCCTTCGTAGCCACGTTCTCCCCCCAGAACTCGTCGTAGTCGGAGAAATATGCGCAGGCGAGTATGGAACCGTCGGGGGCAATGGTCAGCCCCGATGTGCAGGCGCTGCACGACCACGAGCGTTTTTCCTGCTGTTCTTCTACCGGCTTCTTTTCGACATCTGGGTCGAGATACACGGGAAGCTTCCCCTCCCTGCTTATGAAGGGGTACTTCTCGCCGAGCTTCTTTATTTCCTTGAAGATTTCGAGGGATTCGTCCATGCCGATTGCGAGGTCGTCGAGTTCGGTCCCCCTGCCGATGACGCGCATCCCCATCGTGCGGTACATGGACGCGCCGAGCGATTTTACGAACTTCGCGGTTTCCTCGATGTGCCCCAGATCCTTGGTGGCCTGGCTTATGACGCTGCCGACCTTCAGGTTGACGCCGTTTTCCACAAGTAGCCTTATCGCATTCACGACGCGGCTGTAGTCGCATCCGGGCCGAAGCCGGTCGTGCAGTTCCTTCTTGTAGGAATCCAGACTTACCTGGACGCTCAGATAGGTAAGCTTGGAGAGTTCGGCCAGCTTTTTAGCCATCTCGTCTGTAACAAGAACGCCGTTCGTCGTTATGTCTATTATGAACTTCGATTCGGCGAGGTATTCGATTATCCTCATAGCGTCCTTGTGCATGAACGGTTCGCCGCCTGTTACCACGGCAACGAGGGTTCCGGCACCTCTCGCATCATCGATTATTTTCTTCCATCCCTCGAAGTCAAGTTCGGGGACTTCCACCTTCTTGTGCTCCTTGCCCGCGTTGGCAAAGCAGTATATGCACCTTCCGTTGCATCTGAGGGTGAGCATCATGTATATCTGGGCGGGGGCGCTGAGCGTGCCCTCCGGGGTTCTTGGCGAGACCACGCCGAACATCTCGTCCACCGACTGGTTCTTGGGTTCCACCTTCGGGTCGTCGGGCGCGGGATTCTTTATGGCCGTCATCCCCCGCTTGACCATCTCGGTGAAGAAATCGGTCATCTTCTCTTCGGTAAACCCCTTGTCGAATTTTTCTTCCGAGCGCCGTCTTATCTCGTTCACGGTGGCCCTGCCGTCGCAGGCGTCGATCGCGAACTCCCCCTCGTCGTCGAAGGTAAGCGTCCTTCTGGCAAGAAAACTGAAGCCGCAGAGTTTTCTTTCGCCGTCGACGTTCTCGTATCTCCATACCGCGTTGGGCCTGTTAAGTTTTATCGGAATCGTGTTTCCATCCAGCATTCTATCGTCTCAGCGTTTTGTTTTTCTTGGTTATGGCAATGATGAGGGCAGCCGCAACAGCGGCGCCCATGCATGTTCCGGTGCCGGGAAAACCGAGATCGTTTCCGCCCGATGATATATTTTCATCTGATTTGACCGGCGCGTTGACTGTAAGGTTCAGGGTCGCGCCGCAGGTCGAAACGGTTACTGTCGCGCTTCCGCCCGCATCAGTGGGAGCAGTGACGACAAGCAGGGATTCGCCGTAATTCCCCCCGCCCGCCACATCGAGGGCGCCGGGATCGAACTCCAGCCCCCAGCCGGGCAGGTCGGCCTCTGCCGACAGGTCAAACCGCCAATCGTCCCTGTCGTTGTTCACGACATATATGATAAATTCGGTCTTTCCGCCGGGTTCGATAGTTCGCTGCAAATAATCCGACGAAAGGGTTGGAACCGCGACCGTTACCACCTCGGCGGTAAGGTTCAGGGTGGCATTCCCGCTGCTAACCTTTATGCCGCAGGTGTTTCCTATGGCCGCATCTTCCGGAGCCGTGACCGTAAGAATCCGGGTTTCGTAGGTTTCCGCTTCCATGTGGAAAGGGTCGCCGTTTATCTCCGCATTCCACGCGCTGTCGGACGCCTCCGCCGCCAGGCTGACGTTCGTGCCGACCAATCCCGCGTTGTTGATTATTATCGAGAACTGGACTATCCCTCCCGCTTTCACCCCTTTTTGCGGTTGCGGCGATTCGAGGGATATTTCGGGTTCGAACGAGAGAATCGTATATTCCCTCCCATATCCGCTGTCGGGCGCCCTGTCTGTCACGTAGTCTCCCGTTACCTCGGCGTAGAGTTCGGAGAGGTTCTCACCGCCCCTCGCGCCGACCTTTTCCTTGGGGATATACATCGAGATGACGGAGCCTCCGGCGCTTCCCTGAAGTTTTCCGCCTGCGCCTCCGGAAAGGGCGTAGGCGTGCCCGCTCGTGGTGTAGGTGCAGACCGCCCTGTACTGCGTTCCGTTGCAGGTGAAGCAGAAGCTCCACGACGGCGCGTATGCGAGAAGAAGGGCGGTGTCCGTCGCCTCCGAGGGAAGAGCGGCCACCTTCAGGCTGACCTTGAAGACGGATTCGTCCTCCGTGTCGATATAGGCGCATATTAGGTCGCACATTTCCGAGCCCGAAAGGTCGCCCGGGTCTGCGTCCCCTTCCGCGTCCGTTATCTCGGGGTCATCGGCACTTCCCGAAATCGCACAGGGTAGCACGAAAACCAGTTGCAAAAACAGCATCGCGGTGAAAATAATCAAGGCCGTCGTCGTTGGCAAGCAGTCGTTTTTCATCGTCCACACCCGTATTTCATCAATTCATGCGTCTAGCCGAACTATTTCGAGCTATTATATGTTCATATCTTTGTATCGTTGGCGTTCTTGAATGGTTTTTTCCCATTGTTAAAGATGGTTTGAAGAGATTGGGTTGAAGAGAGTTTTAGAAAGATCCGCACCTTCGCCGGTTCTACGCGGTTGCGAGGTTGAATACCAGCCTCGACGGGAAATCGGGCGAGTCGTAGAGGAACGGGGTCGGG
>PGXE01000026.1 GCA_002838935.1 Thermoplasmata archaeon HGW-Thermoplasmata-1
AGAAGGATATAAGCAGATGAAGTTGACTAAAATTTAAGGCGCCCGCATGCGGGCGCCTCACCAGATACCCCGTAGCTTGCTGCGGGGAGGTTCATTTACATTTCGGTAGTCGTTATCACTGTTTTAAATCTTGCGGAATTAAAGGCACAACGGAGTCAAACGCCAAAGAGAAATATTATTTTTAGGTTTAAAAAGAAAATTGGGGCAGGTCACTGCTTTCCCGTTATCAGCGCCTGCACGACGCTTGGGTCTGCGAGGGTCGAGATGTCGCCTAGCTGGTCGGTCTCGTTAGCGGCGATCTTTCGAAGGATGCGGCGCATTATCTTTCCCGAACGGGTCTTTGGAAGCGAGTCGGTGAACTGTATCACGTCAGGCGTCGCGATAGGTCCGATCTCCTTTCTTACGTGTCCCACGAGCTCCTTTTTCAGTTCGTCGGAAGGCGTTATGCCGGACTTCAGGGTGACGTAGGCGTAGATGCCCTGCCCCTTTATCTCGTGCGGCATGCCGACGACCGCCGATTCCGCGACCTTCGGGTGGGAAACAAGGGCAGATTCGACCTCGGCGGTTCCGAGCCTGTGGCCGGAGACGTTTATGACGTCGTCAAGCCGTCCCATAAGCCAGTAGTCTCCATCTTTGTCTATCCTCGCGCCGTCGCCGGTGCAGTAATTTCCCGGGAAGAGGGCGAAGTAGGTCTCCTTGAACCTCTCGTGGTGGCCGTATACCGTGCGCATTATTCCGGGCCAGGGGCGGTCGATGACGAGATATCCCCCCTCGTTCACTTTAACGGGCTCGCCCTTTTCGTTGATTATCTTTGGGACCACGCCGAAGAAAGGCCTTGCCGCGCTGCCCGGCTTAACCGGTATCGCTCCGGGAAGCGGGGTTATCAGGATGCCGCCGGTTTCGGTCTGCCACCAGGTGTCCATTATGGGGCACCTGCCGCCGCCGACCACGTTATAATACCACATCCACGCCTCCGGGTTTATCGGCTCGCCGACGCTTCCAAGGATGCGCAGGCTTGACAGGTCGTGCTTCTTCACCCAGTCGTCGCCTTCCTTCATTATGGAGCGTATCGCTGTCGGGGCGGTGTAGAACTGGTTGACCTTATGTTTCTCTATGACCTCCCAGAACCTGTCCGGGTTCGGATAGTTTGGAACACCCTCGAACATTATGCTCGTTGCCGCGTTCGACAACGGCCCGTAAACTATGTAGCTGTGGCCCGTGACCCAGCCTATGTCGGCGGTGCACCAGTAGATGTCTTCGGGCTTGTAGTCGAATACCAGCTTGAAGGTCTGGTTCACGTAGAGCAGGTAGCCGCCGGTGGTGTGCAGCACGCCCTTGGGCTTGCCCGTGGAGCCGGACGTATACAGTAAAAATAAAGGGTCCTCGGCATCCATCTCGGCGGGTTCGCAGTGCGCCTGCGCTTTCGCCATCTCTTCGTGCCACCATTTGTCGCGCCCCTCCTTCATTTCTACCTGAATGTCCGTGCGGTTCACGACAAAGACCGTCTTGACGTTCGGACAGTCTTTTATGGCTACGTCCGCGTTGACCTTAAAAGGTATCTTCTTGGTTCCGCGGAACGAGCCGTCTGAGGTCACTAGCGCCGTCGATTCGCAGTTTAGCAGCCTGTCGCGAAGCGCCTCCGCGCTAAAACCGCCGAACACTATAGAGTGCATCGCGCCGATCCTTGTGCATGCGAGCATGGCGATTGCGAGTTCGGGTATCATGGGCATGTATATGGTGACCCGGTCGCCCTTCTTTACGCCGTTGGATTTGAGGACGTTTGCAAATTTCTCCACCTGCGCTAGCAACTCTGCGTATGTGAATTTTTTGGAATCGGATGGGTCGTTGCCTTCGAAGATGATCGCGACCTTGTTTCCAAGACCGTTCTTTACGTGTCGGTCGAGGCAGTTGTAAGAAACGTTGAGCTTTCCTCCCTTGAACCACTCGATGCGCGGCTCGTCGAAGTTCCATTCGAGAACCGTGTCCCACTTCTTGAACCAGTGCAGTTCTTCCGCCTTCTCCGCCCAGAACCCTTCCGGGTCGTCGATGGAGCGCTTATAAATCCGGGAATACTCCTCTTCGCTTTTGATGTATGCGTTCTTTGAAAGTTCCTTATTCGGCGGGAATTTTCGTTCCTCGACCATCATCGATGTTATTTTGTCTTCGCCCATTATACACACCACTTTGCACCCCGAAGGGATACAACAGGGTAAACGAAAAAGCCCTTTATATTATTTGTGATATTGTCCCGGACTAATCAACCATTAAATCTATAAATTGACCATAATATGATTTTTTGGAAAGCATTTTGATTATACAAATAACTTATTAACGAACAATAATAAAAATTTTCAGTTTATGCTCATAAAACCAAACATATTTTCCAGACGCTGACGGCAGAATTCCGCTCCACATATCAATCCGAGAATTATTTTGAAAATTCATCCAGCCCTTTGTGCAGGTTTTCAAGCAGCCCGCAAAGAGCCGTTTTTATCTCATCGGAAAAACCTATCCCGTAGGAAACGTCCTTTGGCTGTATGCCGAATATGCGCACCACTTCCGGTTGCGAACCGAGCCGTTTCAGGATATCCAATATGCCCATGAAATCGGTTTCATGCAAGGATAGACTGACTTTTGCGGGAGCCGCGTTTTTCACCTCTTCCGGCGAAAAGAACCTGAATTGTCCGGGTTCTATCCCCATTTCTGCGGCATCGACTATGAGCAGCCTTTTTGCGCCTTCAAGCCTGTGTATGAGGTTCACGCCGCCGGTTCCGCCGTCCACGATTTCGACGTTTTCGCAGGGACTTGTCGATTCCGCAAGCATTCGCACGAGAACCACGCCGACCGCGTCGTCCCGCCTAAGTTCGTTGCCAAGACCGATAACAACAAGAGGTTTTGCCAAATCCAACTACCCCGTTCGTATGCGGCTGTCCGCAGCTCAAACGAACCTCACGTCAAGATAGTGCGTCGAGCACGAGATACACGGGTCGTATGCTCGCACGAGCATCTCCAGCAGCAATTCTATCTCCTTCTCCGGCCTGTCGAGTATGGTCGGCACGAGCGATTCCATGTCCTTTTGTATGTTGCCGTGGTTCTGGTTCGTCGGTATTATCAGGTTCGCCTTTTTGCACCGCCCTACGTCGTCGTAGGTGTAGTCGTGGATGAGGATACCCCTTGGCACCTCCACCACGCCAACGCCCCTGCCAGCCTTTGGAATTATGCGCGGCAGGGTTTCCCGCTCGACGCCTTTTTCGAGGAGTGTGCGTACCTGCACGATGCAATCCTCGATGTTGTGCGCCACCTCGGCCATCTGCGCCACCGTGTTCATGAACGGGTTGTGGCAAGGCAATTTTAAGTCCATGAAATTCGCCATCTTCATCCCTGCGGCGTTGAGCGAGTTGCCGTTTATGTTGAACCTCGCAAGCGCGCCGACCATGAGGGACTCCCTTGCGTGCCTCGAATATTTCGCAGTCGATTGCGGCACGAAGTATTCCTCTACGAAATCGAGATAGTCGCCATCGTGCACGCCGGTATCGGACGACGTGAGCTCCCCGTCGTATAACGCGTAGTCCCCCTTGGTCGAAAGTGCGACGTACTCCGTTTCTCTTGAAAAATCGAGTATGGCACCGCTAATTTCCTTGATTGCCGCCGCAATCTCTTTTAGGGTATCCTGCGCGTCTGGCAGCCGCAGGAGGAGGTCCTCGAGTTTTTTCCTTGAGGGATATTCGGTGAATCCCCCCGGAACCATATTTATCGGGTGAACGGTCCTGCCGCATACGAGGTCAGACATCTCGTTTGCGAGCCTGTGAAGCTTTATTATCTTGATAACCGTATCGTTGTGCTTCGAGCCGATTAGCGGAAAGACGCTTCCGACGCCAAAGAAATCCGGCGCCGCGAGATAGCCTATGTGCAGCACATGGCTCTGCATGTTCTCGCCGTTTATCGCAAGCCTGCGAAGGGCCGTCGTCTGTTCGGAGACGGGAATGCCGAATGCACTTTCGGTAGCCTTGAGCGAGGTCAGCGTATGGCCTATGGAGCAGATGCCGCATATCCGCGAGGATATGTGGGCGACATCTGAGTAATGCTGCCCTTTCAGCATCGCCTCGAAGAATCGCGGGGCCTCGGGCACTTCCCATTCAAGTCGTTTTATCTCTCCGTTTTTCGCGTCAAGGTGTATGTTGCCGTGCCCCTCGACCCGCGTCAGATGGTGCACTGATACTGTCCTGTCGGTCGAAACTTTGCCGTTCATTGGTCTTCCCTCCCGCAGCAGTTGAACATATTTCTTCGCCGTGTCATCTCTTCATAGTCAAGGCCGTAGCGCGAAAGGACTTCCTTGACACATTCGTTCGAAGGCTCGTAGATGAGCCCGCGGCACCCCTCGCAGGAGTTTCCGTGGCTTGGGCAGATGGCATCGCAGCCCGCCCGCGTCACCGGGCCAAGGCAGAACTGCCCTTTTTCGAAAACGCAGACGTTCTCGTTCTTCTTGCATTCGACGCAGACCGGATATCCGGGGAGTTCGGGCTTCTTGCCTTCGCACAGCGCAAGGATCACTCGCTTGAACTCGTTTCTGTCGATAGGGCAGCCGGGTATGTAATAATCCACTGGCACGATCCCGTCGACCGGTTTGGTCTCGTCGAGCACGTCGAAGAGAGGATTATCTCCAAATCCGGTCTTGCCGTATACCTCATTGAACAACTCTTCTTTCGTGAATCGGTTGCGCAGCCTATTCACGCCGCCTATGCAGGCGCACGCTCCTAGCGCTATCAAGATTTTCGCATTCTTTCGTATAACCTTGAGCGACTCCACGTCCATGGGGCGGACTATTGACCCTTCTATTATCGCGATATCGTAGTCGTCGGAGTGCTCCTTCATGACCTCCCGAAACGACACCACCTCCACGAGGTTCACAAGGTCGATTATCTCCTCCTCGATATTCGCTATCTGCAATTCGCACCCCTCGCAACTGGCAAAATCGAAGATGGCCACCCGCGGCTTGCTTTTTTCGCTCATTCGAATGCCTCCGGCAGCGTCTTTACCTCGTCGTAAGTGAAAACCGGACCCTCGCGGCAGACGTAGACGCCGTTTATCTGGCAATGGCCGCACTTGCCGCCGCCGCACTTCATCCTGCGTTCGAGTGATACGTAGATGCGCTCGTCCGCTATTCCGAGCGTTTCGAGGCACTTCAGCACGAACTTATACATTATAGGCGGACCTATCACTATCGCCGCCGTGTTCTCCGCGTCGGTTATCTCCACCTGCGGGAAAAGAGAAGTGACAACGCCGGTGCAGCCAATCCAGCATTGCCCCTCGTCGCAACGGTCTACGGTGAGCTTGACGGTCACGTCGCGCTTCTTTTCGAGTTCCCGTATCTCATCCATGAATAGTACGTCCTTCGGGGTCTTCGAACCGTAAAATAGGATGACCCTTCCAAACCTGTCGCGGTTGCGGTCGTCAAGCACGTAGGCGAGTAGCGACCTCATCGGCACGATGCCTATGCCGCCGGCAACGAATAGCAGGTCCTTTCCCTCAAGCTTCGAGACGTCGAACCCGCGCCCGAACGGGCCGCGGATGCCGACCTTGTCGCCGGGCTTTAGGGCGTGCATTTTATTCGTGAGGTTCCCAACCTGTCTAACCACGAGTTCGAAGGAGGATTTGCCTGATGGCGGAGAGGAGATCGATATCGGTGCTTCCCCGGTTCCAAAGAGCGACACTTCGACGAACTGTCCCGGATCGTATTCGAAGGCGTCCCCGTCGTCCATGCTTATTTCAAAGAGCTTTTCCATCCCCGTTAACTTTTCCACCTTTTCAATGGTCGCACAAGCAGGCATGTGGTCGAATCTCTTTTTCTTTTTCTCTGTTTCGGGGAGCGCATAGGCCATCCCGCCTGCCGATTCGCTTCGCCTCTCGTGAAGTCCGTTGAATACTTCAAGAGGACTAGCTATGTCCGGCAGACAGGCCGTGGCGCACCTGCCGCATCCGACGCAGGCGGTAAAGTGGTATCTTTTCGGGATGTAGAGCCCCTTCCTGTAGAACCTGTGCCTGAACCTCTCGGTATTGCCCTCGCGAAACACCTCGCCGCTGCCCACTTTCGTGAAATCCTGCAAAAGACAGCCGTCCCATGTCCGAACCCTCTTTCCTTTCGTTGCATCTAGCGCGGTCTCGTCTAGGATGTCGTAGCAATAGCAGGTGGGGCATACCATGGTGCATGAACCGCACTGCATGCACTTTCCGGCAAGTTCGCCCCAAAGCGGGTGTCCATAGGAGTGTTCGAGAAGTTCCACCCATTTCTCTTTTTTCACCTTCAAGACCCGCGCGTATTTCTCCTCGACCGAGTCGCGCAGGGCATCTGCGGCGCCAAGGTCGGCCGGTGAGGCCGCTTTGGCTAAATTGGCCGCGTGCTTTTCCAAAAGAAGCTTCCCTTTTTTCGAACCCACTACTACGACAACCCTACCGCCGAGATCGGTGAGCAGGAGATCGTAGCCGGAATATATTCGGTGCGTTCCCATCGCGGCGGCAAAGGAGCGGTCGGATACGTCCAGTATATCCGAAGCTACGATTATCGTAATGTCGCGCCTGCGGCGGTATCCTTCGTCGGCGTAGTCGTCGAGATATACGCGATCCGTCTGTTCTATGGCGGCGACGTCGTATGGGTGGATGCCGAGCAAAACCTTCCCTTTTTGCTCTTTTTCTGCTTTTGCAGAGAATGGTTTTGAAAGGTCGTAGCGAAGAATAGTTTCATACTGCGGCAGGAAGTATTTTTTTGGCGGTATCAGGGTTACGTCATGGTCAAGCCGCAGGTCGGATGCGGAATCCAGGTGGCCAAAGACGAATTTGCCGTCTTTCTCCTTGACGCCCTCTACGTCAAGCGATTCATCGGAGAGCAGGTTTTCCACGAACCTCGCAAAACTTTTTTTATCGAGCACGAACTCCATTATGCCGCCTCACGCGCCGCAGGGAGAGCGGACGAGTAATCTAAATCTATTTAGTAGCACATGATTTAATGTTTTGGGTTCACGCCGCCGCTTTTTTCTGTAGAAACCATAAACTGGTATTTACCAACGCAAGCATTGGACAACTCCCCGTTCATTTTGTTCACGAAACCCCCCGCAAGGAAGCAACCGTGGATTACCACGGTTTATCTCGGAACCATAGGTTCCTCGAAGCCCACGATCTTTAGTCGTGGGTAGTTGACGAAGAGTTACCCAAGATAAGTAGTCTACTCCTTCACCAGCGTGAACTTATACCCGTATGAGATGATGCCCTCTTTTCCGTCCTCGTTCACCTTTCTAAACACGGACTTCACATTCGCGCCTATCTTCACGTCATCGTGCCTGCAGTCCACTATCTGCGCGGTCAGCCTCGGCCCCTCTTCGGTCTCTATTATCGCTATCACGTAGGGCTTCTGGTCTGAAAATGCAGGCATTCCGGTGTGCAGTATGGAGTAGGTCACGATATTTCCGCGTCCTGAAAGGCCTACGCGTTCCATCCTGCCGATGCTCTCGCGCCTGCATTTTTGGCACATCACGCGCGGAGGGAAATCCACATCCCCGCACACGCCGCACCTGCTTGCGAGAAGGTTGTATCTCTGCGGTATCTCCCTCCAGTAACCCGGCGCGCTCATTGCGATCCCTCCAGTATGCTGACAACGGCAGTGGCGCCGCTTCCGCCCACGTTGTGCGCAAGGCCGTATCTTGCGTCCGCGACCTGCCGCTTCCCCGCGTCGCCCCGCAGCTGCAGCGCAAGCTCGATTATCTGCGCTATCCCGGAGCTTCCGACGGGGTGCCCTTTGCCCTTGAGGCCGCCCGACACGTTTATCGGTATCTGTCCGTCCCTTGCGGTAATCCCGTCCGCGGTCGCATTGCCGCCCTGCCCCTTTTTGAAGAAGCCGAGGTCCTCTATCGCGAGTATCTCGGTTATCGTAAAGCAGTCGTGCACCTCTGCGAAGTCCACGTCACACGGCCCTATTCCCGCCTGCGAGTATGCCCTCGAAGATGCCGCTACGACCGCGTCCATCGTGCAGATGTCGCGCCGGTTGTGGAGCGCGAGCGTGTCCGTCGCATGGCCGATTCCCGCAACCCGCACCTTATTCCGGGTAAATTCGTGCGCCCGTTCGAGCGGGCAGATCACGACCGCCGCGGCGCCGTCGCTTATGGGCGAGCAGTCCATGAGCGTGAGCGGTTCTGCGACCATCGTAGAGTTGAGCACCTGTTCCACAGTAAGTTTCTTTTTGAACTGCGCGTGGGGATTCAGGCAGGCGTTGGCGTGGTTCTTCACAGCCACCTCTGCCATCTGCTCGCGCGTAGTGCCGTATTCGTGCATGTGCCGCCTTGCCATCATCGCGTAAAGGCCGGGGAAGTTCGCGCCGAAGAATCCCTCCCATTCCTGGTCCGCCGCGGTCGCAAGCGTCTCTGTCGCGTCGTCGCCCGAAATGTCGGTCATCTTCTCCACGCCGCCGACCACGATGATGTCGTTCACGCCTGCGGCGACACTCGTCACCGCCTCCTTGAACGCAACGCCGCCCGATGCGCACGCCGCCTCGACGCGCGTTGCGGGTATGTGCCTATCCGAGAGTCCCGCGCTGTCTATCATGAGGGGCGCGATATGCTCCTGCCCTATGAAACGCCCTGCGCTCATGCTGCCAAGGTAAACCGCGTCGATGTCGTCGCCGGATATGCCCGCGTCGTCAATCGCCTTTGCGCCCGCTTCGGTCATGAGGTCCCTGAACGACCTGTCCCAGAGTTCGCCAAAACGGGTCATCCCGACGCCTATGACCGCCACATCCCGCCGCCGCCCGCGCCCGTCCTTTCCTGTCGGTGCCATGATCAGTCCCTCCTCAGCTTTTCGCGCATCTTCGAATAAATCGCATAATCCACGCGCTCGCAGTCGGCTATCATTTCGCGCAGCGTTTTTTTGCGGTCCACTTTTCCTATTTCGCCAGTCACAGTGAAATCGAAGGCGTCGCTCCCCGCACCCGAGCCGTAGCTCGTCATGAATATCCGCTGTCCCTCTTTTGCCTCGTCAAGTATGGCGCACAGGCCAAGGGGCGACGCGCCGGAGTAGGTGTTGCCGATGAGCGGCGAGAGAAGACCGGTATCGAGCTGTTTTTTCTCAAAACCAAGCATCCGCCCTACTTCGAGCGGGAACTTGCCGTTTGGCTGGTGGAACACTGCATAATCGTAATCCGATGGCGTCGTTCCAATCTTTTCCATCAGCATCCGCGCTGCTCCCTGTGTGTGCTTGAAGTAAGCGGGTTCGCCAGTGAAACGCCCGCCGTGGCTTGGGTAATGCGCCCCCTCGCGCCTCCAGAAATCGGGCGTGTCGGTCGTAAATGATGCGGTGGTGTTGAGGTTCGCAATCACGCCTTCTTTGCCGAAGATGAACGCGGCCCCGCCCGCGCTTGCCGTGTATTCGAGCGTATCCCCCGGCGCCGCCTGCGAGGTGTCGGCGCCTATGGCAAGGCCGTATTCTATCATTCCGGACATCACCATCGAGTGGACTATCTGCATCGCGGCCGTTCCCGCCTTGCACGCAAATTCGAGGTCCGCGCAGTAGAACTCGGGCGAAGCGCATATCGCCTCCCCGACTATCGTACCTGTCGGCTTGACCGCGTAGGGGTGCGACTCGGAGCCGACAAAAATAGCCCCCACCCTCTTGCCGTCGATGCCGCGCCGCTTTAAAGCCATCCTCGCCGCCTCGACGCTTATCGTCGCAGTATCCTCGTCGATTCCGGGAACGCTCTTCTCGATGACGTTTAGCCCCTTTGAAATCCTCTTGCCGTCGGCGCCCCAGACGCGGGCTATCTCTTCGGCCCGTATCCTGTAGCGCGGGACGTTGTATCCGTAGCTCACTATTCCCGATGCGTTATTCACTCAAACACCCCGTAAGGTCGTATAGGGTTTTAGCAACGAAAACCCATATATAAATGGAACCGACCGTTTTTACGGCAAAAGACGAAAAAATGAAAAACGCCGGCTGGCCTGCCGCAAGAGAGGTTTCCGGGCGCAAACGTTCGGGATGCCTATCTGCAAGGCCACACGCACCGCGCGCAAAAGCGTGTAAAATCATCTAGAAAAGGTGGTTGCCGGAGAGGTGCGTTTCCCTGCCGCGGTAGCCTGTAAGCACCCTCGAAACGCCATCTATCGACTGCACGCGGTTCACCACCTCGCCGATTAGTTCCGGATATGTATTGACGTAAGGCGTCGCGCCCGTGTCTATCGAGAACCAGCAGGGCGTCCCGCTCTCTCGAAGCTCCCACACCGCCCGGATTATCGCGATAGTGGCTGGCTGCCAAGTGAGCGCCTCCTTCTCGCCGGTCATCGTTACTGCGTGGAGGTTTAACGTATCCCTCTCGGCGAGCATGCAGGCCCTTTCAAGGTCGTGCGCCTTTACGGCTTGGCGCATCTCCAGAAGCACTCCGTCGAGGTATTCGAGCCTTGCCCTGAATAGCGGCGACGTGAGAACCTCGCGGTGCATCCCTTCCGTCGGCTCGGCGTGATCTACAAGAGGTATTACGCATGCGAGGTCGATTTCGTCCGAACCTTCGAGCTTGCGGGAATAGCACCGTTCTCCATCCACAATCATCTCGCTAAAGCCGCCCGTTACGGCGCGCGCGGCGGAACCTGCCCCAAGACGCGCTATTTCCGACACCTTTTCAAGCGGCAGTTCCAGCCCGAAAGCGCTGCACGCGGACAGCGCCAACGCGGCAAAACCTGACGAAGAGGAGCCGAGGCCGACGTATTTTGGGAAGTTGGATTGGGATACCATTTTAACTCCGGCGACCATGGCTGCCCCTGCCGCGCCCGCGTCCCCTGAGCCCGCAAGCCTTCGCACTTCGTTCAGGACGGAAAGCACCCTCTCGCAGTCCCTTCCCGCCACCCTGTCGCCGTCTATCCGGAATTCGTCCGCGGCGCCTTTATCCAGCACCTCAACAGTCGTGGTCGTAGCGAGCGGCTCGATGCAGACGGAGATGGAATTGTGAAACGGGATCCTTTTCTCGAAATCTTTGAGGCCGTGATATTTTATCAGCCCCTGTATCGGGTGCGAAACGGCGGTCGTCTTATCGCAGTTCATAGGGTTCGTTATTGGTTCCTGTTTAATTAATCTGCGCCCCGGAATCCTTTCATAAAGGCTTCGCCGTTCATTCGCATGTCCGACCCTATTGCGTGTTCCTTGAATATAAACGGATAAGTTTTTGAATAACGAACGAATACCGACCTCACCCAAGGGTCCGTGGGTTAGCTTGGTATACTTGTGCGTTCGGGACGCATAGACTCCGGTTCAAATCCGGGCGGACCCATCCCTAATTTCTATAATATTAAGCCTAATTGATGGTTTTTGGCAATTTTATCGAAAACTCAATAAGTTATTAGGGCTAATACACGGTTCATGTGACATCTTGTCTCATTTATATACTTCAGCATGGTAAAACACCACCTTGCCAATACAAGGATGGTTGAAAATACGCCATGCGGCTGAAGAAACCGGGCATCTGATATACCAATAGATGTTGGGAAATTATTCTTCGCCATCTGACGTTGAAGCAGATGCCGATTCCTCCTTATCTTCTCCCACCTCTTCACTCATCATCTTATCCGAAGGCGTATATCTCAGGTGCGCCACATAACCGCCGTATTTTGCGCTGTATTCTGCTGGTATGTTCCCCGGCCCGCCATAAGGCAGTATAAGGCTAAGCCCGCTAAGCTCAAGCCTGTTGTTCGAGCAGGCGACATTACCCTGTTCGTGGGGACGTATTGTCATAACCGACCGGTCCGGGCTTACATGAACAAAGTAATGCACACTTGTGAAATCCTTGCTTTCAAGGACATCCGGCTCTATTCGCCTTATCTTAGGCGCTCTTGGCGAGAACCCGTCTGAGAACATCGGCGGGGCAGGTGTATCAGTATCGCTTTTTTCACGTTCCTCCCTGTCCCTTATCTCCCGTTCAAGCGCTGTCACCGTCAGCTTGTGCATCTGTTTTAGCTGTGTTAGTTCTGCCTCGCGCTCGGCGAGTTTTGTCTGGGTCTCGTCCGCAATCCTTTTTGATTCGGCGGCCCGCTCTTCTATCGCTTTTTCCATGACGTGTTGGTATTTCTCCTCAAGCATGGGTTCGAGAAGCTCCCGGTTCTGTTCCCACAGCGCCTTTGCCACCTCATCCATCTGGTCGCTGCGCAGATCGAGGAAGAATGCGGAATCTATCTTCTTTATCCCCTTGGCAAAAAAGGTGGTCCCCCTTTGCTCCAATTCTGAAAGCCAGGTCTCACCCGGAACTATGATATCTGCCCACTGTCTGTGCGGGAATACGACCCCGCCCGAAGGCAGGCGCGACATGGTGTTTCCATCCTCGTTCTGCCAGAACGTGATCACCTTCGTGGTTTCAAGCCTCTCCCGGTCCTCTTCGGCCAAACCCTCACGTTCCTTGAACTCTTCCAAACTCAGACGTTCCCTCATTCCACCATCTCCTCGACATGAGCATCATTCATCTGCATGAGGGGATAGGTGTCAAGAGAGTGGAACCTGTCGGCCCTTCGCCGTATTTCGGGGCTCACGGAGTTTGAGAATGCGGCAACCTCGATTCGCTTTCCGAACGCCTGTGCATGCTGTATTGCAGGCACGAAGTCCCGGTCCCCGCTTACCACTATGCCGACATCGTAGTTGTCCCTGAATGCGTGGGATACGACCTCACACGCAAGGGCGACATCGACCTCCTTTTGCTCCTGACGCTTCTCATCATAGCTCTCCCTTGCGATTATCCTAAAGCCGTCGTATCGCAATTTGTCGTGCAGCCGGTGGGACGGGTCGTCGCTGCCATAGGGTTTCTTGCTGTCAAAGACGTATGCGCCCACAAGCTGCCTTGTGCCTGTAAGCTGAAGTGCAAGATGGTAGAAGTCGAGCTTTATGCCTGCGTTCTTCATGGCCTCAGTGCTCTTTAGCACGTTTCGCAGGTCAATGAAGATCATTATCCGGTCGTTGCTGTTCTCAGCGAATAGTGGCATTTTATATCCCCTTGATTTACAACATAATAGGCAATCGGGTGTTAAAATAGTTATGGCTGGAATTTTTGGTCGTGTTCAAAGATTGGCTAAAACTAATGGTCCTCCTTGATATCAAGGTGAACGAACCATGGAAACAGACATCGGAACATCTCGACAAGAACCGTTCAATCGGGGATAATGCCGTGTTCATAGGGGATGCCGACAAGGAAATGAGAAATGCGTTGGTCAGTGGAAACAGAGAATTCCAATTGGATTTCATTCATATTTTCAGGGATGTCGGCATCAAGCTCTGGATGGATGGAAAACTGGGTTTGAATGATCGAAAAATCATCGTAAAAAGAATGGAATCCATCCTGTATCCCCTCAAAAATTCTGTGAGGAAGCATATTGAAAACGGCGATACTGAATCACTAAAAGCAAAGATCAACTATGCAATTGACAAGCTTAAGACAGTGGCTAAAGATGTGGCAAAGTCGGGATGTATCGCAACAGCGGCATTCATACGGGATTATTCTAATCTCATGGTGACATTTGCAAGATTGGCGGTTGAAAAAGGACGAAGCATTCCCTGGAATTCCAACACCATCGAAAGGCTCATGGGAGAAATCTCCAAAAGAACCAAACATAAGTGGATGAGATGGACGACCAGAGGCCTTGGAGCAATCCTCAACATAATTCTGACGAGATATGCATCTGAACAGGATTATGAGATTTTCAAGGCAAAAATAATGCGATCCGCTAACTTAACATATATAAAGTGCGAGACCATAATAATGTCTGTCGGAGGCGAGTTTTAGCCAAAGATGAAACAGGACCGATAAATTTTGGTTCCTGTCTCAGCGCTATTTGGCAAAACGCAGCCCCTGTGGGAAGGATGCCATACGGGAGAAAATTTCAGTCGGAATTTAGCCGTTTTTCCACTTTATATACCCTACCGTTGGCTTATATACAAAACAGCCCGAAATCAGCGTTTTTCGCCAAAATCAGACGTCAAGAGTTAAGCATTTTACTGCTGTGTGCGAAACAGGGCACAAAGCGACTGGTTATATCGTCTGGGGCGATGTTCGATGCTGACCGTATCTAACGCGCCTTCCCTCTGATTTGCCGTGCCCCGCAGGGGAAGAGGTTATCTATTTTGTTTCCCATACTTTTTTTATGAAAAAGGCAATTGCGCTCGCCGCCATGCTTGCGATGGTCGTTTCGGCTCTTTCCGGCTGCGTCGGAACCGACAGGGAGGATAACGAGGAAACGATTCTAAAAATAAAACCCGGAGCCTGGGCCGCGTTTGGGGAAAAGGAACCGGAACTGCCCGAGATAGCCGAACAGGTATTGGGGACTGTCCCCGCCTGGCTTGCAAACGACCTGCGGAACCGATTCGGGGAACTGTGTTTCAGCGAGATTCTCCTGGAGGGTTCTTCAGCCCCGTGCATGATGGACGCCACCGGAGACGGGATGGACGACATCATCGCAGGGACGGGGGACGGCACACTCCGGCTTTTCAGGAACGTCGGAACCGCCGAGAAACCGGTCTTCGGGGAACCGGAATCCCCATTTCCTTATATCGATGTAGTCGACTTTGCCGCGCCCTTCCCAATCGACGTTGAGCACGACGGGGACGTGGATCTGGTAATCGGCAACAGCCGGGGCAAGATAATCCTCTTCGGGAACGAGGGTTTCGAAGCCGGCATTGTCAGGTTCAGGGAGAGGCAGGATTTCTTCGTCGTCGAAGAGGAGGGGAAAACAAAGGACATCGACGTTGGCTCATACTCGGTCCCGGTGATGTTCGACATGGACGGCGACGGCGATGAGGACATTATAGTCGGCGCGGGAGACGGGACGCTTCATTATTTCCCGAACACCGGATCCGCAGCATCGCCCGTCTGGGCAGAGGACCGCGACAGTGTGAACGAACTCGGGCTCTACGAGCGCGTCTCGCTTTTCCACGGCATCGACGTGGGCGAAAGGGCCGCACCCTGCTTCTACACTGCGCTCGCGGACGGCGAACATCACCTTGCCCTGTTGATATACAACTCGACCGGCGGCTCCACGGTTTACATCTACGACGAGGAGGGGCACCGCGAGATAGACGCTTCGGCACTCCCGCCCGACATTTACGATTCCCACTGGACGGACGGAGATTACATCGGTGGGAGAATAGGGGTGTGGCCCCCGGAGCGGGCGGCCATGATACCAAAGGTCTGCGATTTCGATTGCGACGGCTTAGAGGATATGCTGATGGGCGGCAGCGGGGGAAAGATACATCTTGTGAGCGATATCTCGGTAAGGCACGCACCCATCCACTACGCCGACTCCCTTTCGGATTATGCTGTCTGGTCGGACATGCTCTTTGAGAGCAAGCCTGTCGGCGGTTTCGGCTACGACCTCGTTAACGGGGGTGTCCGCAACCACACGGCCATGCAGTATCTCGACTGCGACTATGTGGAGGCGTACTCCGAACTGATCCTGAGCGCGGAAGAGAACCACGTCGACGAGGTCGCATTCGTGATCGCCCACACGGCCTCGAACGTCCTGCGGGCCATGATAGACGGGCCTTACGACAAGGGGGGCATAGACTACGGGGCAGAGGTGCTGCTCGACAACGTGAGAGAACTCTACGAAGCCACCGAGCTTCTGCCATACGCCAGGCTGGTGGAGAAAAAAGATAAAACGACGCTCTCCATGCTTGGCAGGGACGGAAGTTGGAGCGAGATGGATGCCGAAATGTATTACTGGTATGTGGTCCACCCCCGCTGCAGGTTCGAGGCCCCCTGCTACTATAACGGGGGATTCTGGAGGAACTATCTGCTCCATGACGACCAGTATGGGGCGAGCCTTTACGACTACGTCGCGGAGGCGAACGATTTCTACGACGCGATTCTGAGGGCGCACAACTGGACAAGACTGTTCTTCGAATGGGGAGAGGAGAGCAGCGACAAGCTGCCGCAGGAACCCTACGACGCCAACTACGGCTCCTGTGGGGAATGGAGCATATTCGGGGTTGCACTTGGGAGAACCCTGCTCATACCGACGAGGCTGGCGAACGACTGGGGCGAGGACCACGTCTGGAACGAGTTCTACGCCGACGGGGAGTGGCATCACTGGGACATAAACGGCGAGCTGCCTAATGCCATCGACCATCCGCGGATCTACGAGGATAACTGGGGGAAGACCGTATCCACCATATGGAGCATCAGGGGCGACGACCTGCCCTACGCCATACCTGAAAAATACACCGATACCGCCAGTATAAAAGTGAAGGTCGTCGACAACGATGAAGATATGACGCCCCTCGCTGGCGCATGCGTCGTCGCGCTCTCCGAATGGGCGGTGGATGTGGGCTACGACAGCGTTCCGTGGATAACGTTCTGGAACTTCACAAACGAGAAGGGAGAGTGCGGCTTTTGCCTTGGCGAGAACAATTACACCTTCATTGTTTCCGCGTCCGGATGCGGCATTGCGTCTGTTGAACTGAGGGATGATAACGGGCACAACGGCGG
>PGXE01000124.1 GCA_002838935.1 Thermoplasmata archaeon HGW-Thermoplasmata-1
AAGATCGTTGAAGGGGAATATTGGGACGAGTCGGGCAACTATACGCAGGAGGGCATGGGCAATCCGGCAGGTCCGACTTTTTTGTATACTCCTACATATAATATTCCCTTCAGTGGCGTTACTGGAAATGAAGATGATAATATTGATGCCAGAGAGTATGGGTGCCTCCCTTACCCGATAATAATAGGGGGGACGTGTCAGGAACTTTATGCCAAATATGGGTATGAACTGGGCAATGAGTTCAGGGCTGGGATGCTATCCCCTGCTGCGAGCGCGGTTTACTGCGATGTCTATTTTCATGTGATTGGCGTTTACGAAACCAATAAGCCGATTCTTGAAACGCTCTACTACCTGGCACCCCTGGAAGCCGTGCAGGAGATGCAGGGCTGGGATGCCAATACCGCAAACTACATCTGCGTGAACGCGCCCGACGGGATGAGCGATAAGGAGATCAGAAACACCCTTGCGCCCGTCATCGGCGATTATCTCTTCTACTCCTACGGCGATATAGCCAACATCTGGGAAGGCAATCTGGCCGTCATAGGCGCGGTAATCCTCGGGGTTACGCTGGCGACCACCCTTGTCCTCGCGGCGTTTGCGATAAAGTTCGTCATGGACTCCATCATCGTCCGGAAGACAAGGGAGATCGGGACCATAAAGGCGCTCGGCGCAAGGGATAGGGACGTGATGCGCATATTCCTCTATCAGGCGCTTGTCATAGGATTGTCTGCAGCAATACTGGGATTCGTTCTTGCGTGGGGCGCGATGGCGCTGCTCTCAGCATACGGCAGCAGCCTCACCTATTCGCTGGGTGCGAAGATGGAGATGCACTTCATACTCACGCCTCTCGCGGCGGTGGCCGCTTTTGGCATCCCCATAGCGATATCACTCATCGCTTCGATAGTCCCCTGCCGGAAGGTGGCGCGGCTTTCGCCCATAGAGGCGATACGGCGCGGGCAGCTGCAGACCACTTCGAAGAAAACCCGTTTTTCATTGATCGCATGGCTGCTTTGCCATATTCTTCCGGCATACAAAAAGCACAAGGTCAACTCGGCCACGCTCGCGGTGGACGAGATGCACGACCACAAGGCGATATATTCGGTGGTGATGTTCGTGATAGCGTTGTCGCTTGCGGTATTCATCCTGCAGGCGTCATATCAGGCTCACCTTGAAACGGGCGTGACGCATACGATGAAGGACACCATGTGCGGCGACGGCATGGTCTGCGCGGCAGGATCGACGCCGCGCATGACGTTTGGCAACGGCGCGAAGATAGAGGATGCGGACGCGCTCGCCGAGCAGGTAAGAAGCAGCACCGGATATACAACCGTTGTGCGAAGCTGCAGAAATTCCGTAGTGGTGCTCGGTACAGACACCGACCCGATATACGAAGGCGGGGTGATATGGGGCATCGACGTGGCGGATGACGAGAATGTGTTCAACTTAAAGGACAAACTCATCGCGGGGGAGTATTTCGAGGACAAGGACTATTCGCAGAATCTGATAGGCGAGCAGGCGCAGAACATACCCGGCCTTCGGGCAAGCGGCCTTAGCACGACTATGATCGGCGAGATACTTCAGGAGCCGTATCCGATAATAATCGGAAAGACCTGCGCGGAGGGTCGCGGCCTGGAAGTGGGTTCCGAATATTCAATTCTTATGACACGGTCTGAAAAAGGACCAACAGGCATAGTTAGCGCACCGGTAAAGGTCATAGGCATCTATTCAACCCAGTTCGGCGTGCCTGACGCCATGGTGAACTTCGTGCCGCGGGTCATGGTAAACGAGATGATGGGATACAACCCCGAAGACGGAAATGCGGTTATCGTAAAGGTTCCCGACCCGGGCAATTATGTGGAGTTGTATGAAAAATTATCGTCGGCCGCACCGGAATACACCTCGATGAGCTGGCACGAGGCTGTCGTTTTCATGATAGGCCCGGCATTCGACGCCATGTTAATGATAATCTACACCTCGATAGCCATAACGCTCCTGCTTGCGGCGGTCATAATCATGTATGCCATGGACTCCAGCGTTGCTAGAAAAACGAGGGAGATAGGGACACTGAAGGCGCTCGGGGCAAGGGATCGGACGATTGTCAAGATGGTGATGAACCAGGGGCTCATCATAGGGGTGGTTTCGGGATTGGTTGCTGCCCTGATCGCCTATGCCATGGCTTATATAGTTGTCAACATCGTCCACATGCAGAGCAACCTTCCGATGGGGGTTGTGATGGACGTCGGGTTCAAGATAACCATGCCTGTTGTAATCATAGCGTTCTTCGCACCGATAATCGTCGGCGTGATATCGGCTTCCCTCCCGGCAAAGCACGCGGCAAGGCTTTCGCCGGTTGAAGCGCTAAGAAAAGGCGAATTGGCGATGTAATCTCGGCGCGAGTTGCCGAATCGAGGCTGACTATTAATACCAAAAAAAGCCTAAAAAGAGGAATCCCGTCCAATCTTTTGATTAATGATTTTGTGATTGGCAGAAATTCATTGCCAT
>PGXE01000125.1 GCA_002838935.1 Thermoplasmata archaeon HGW-Thermoplasmata-1
TACTTGAAAAAGGAACCAGAACGCCACCCGTGTCAGCGGGTAGTATTTTAGAAAAAAGTTGCAATATTAGTTAACTAGGTTGCGGGTCGGCCTCAATTGTGTTTTTCACTATTTCGCAAGCAGGGCAATTAGAGCGTAACGAAGCGCAAAGCGGTTCGTCACTGACTATCCACACATCTATTCTATTATTTCTATTGATATTTTATTTCGTATTTTCATCCAGTTTTGAGAATTATAGTTCCAATTATTTTCATTTTCCACCCATTCTGAGTTTTTCACGGTCAATTTTATACCTAAATAAAATCATCTCACCAATATCTTTATATAGTAATTTAAACACTATCGGAATTGAGATGTTCAGAAAAAGATTCAATGCAGATCGACGGCCAAAATCTTTGGCCATTGGCCTGTGCATGTTCATTGCCGCATCTATTCTGATGCCGACCGCCATAGCTTCGGATATATCCGATTCAGAGCGCGAAGGGGGTTTCCTGTCCTTCATCGAGCAGATCGGCGACCGGATAGCCGGTCTCTTTTCATCGGACAAAATCTCCCCGAACGAGGAAGCGGACACCAACGAAGAGGCCGGTCCGTCTTTTATCCAGCGTATCGGAAAGGCAATCGGAAATGCTATCGGTGATGTGGGTGAAGGCATAAGCAAGGCGTTTTCCGCAACCGGCGATGCGCTTGCGGCAGCGGCTGGGGGGGCGGGCAAAGCGTTTTCCCAGCTTGGCAGCATAATTGGGGAAGTATTCGAAAGGTTCGGAGTGTGGCTGTGGTCGCTCAAACCTCAGGCGATGAGCGATGGTGCGTATGCGGGCGTGGTGGCCGGCGCTTCGACGGCAACAGTCGCCGCAGCAGGTTTTGGCGCGTATTACCTCTACTGGCTCAAAAAACTCTCGCCTCTGGGGATGCCCCTGTTTTCGCGCATAAGTAAGGAAAGCATGCTGAACAACCCGGTCAGGAATGCGGTATATCATGCGATAATACAGAATCCGGGCATAAACACGAGCGAGCTTTCAAGAAAACTGGGGATCGGGTGGGGCACGACAGTCCATCATCTGGATAAATTGAGTTCCGAACAGATGATTTCCACCAGAGATGTCAAAAACCAGAAATGCTACTTCGAAAACGGCGGCATATTCTCGCGTGGCGAGATGACCGCGCTTAGCGCCCTCAAGAATGAGACCGCGCTGACGATATTCCATTACATAATAACCAATCCCGAAAGAACGCAGAAGGATATCGCGGATGCGCTCGGTTTATCCCCTGCGCTGGTATCGTGGCACGTCAAGAAACTTTTCGACGAAGATGTCGTGCAGCGGGTGAGGCGCGGGAAATCCTTGCACCTTATTGCGAACGAGCGCGTGGCAGGAAGGCTGCTCGATTTTAATTCGAGCATGTTGCCAAATCCTGCAGGATCTTTCTCTTCCTGAAGAAAACCGTTCGAATGGCTTGTATTCAGTCGAAGGCACAGAAATGGAACAATCCGCGCTTTCGCCACATATTACGGACTTATGAGTCGTTCAACACTCAATATCCGTAACTATTTCGCCGCAATTTTTTTAATCTACACCCGATACCTTTGCCTAAGTGATATTTATGTTGGCAGAATGCAAAACCCACGGATATTACCGCGGCGAAAGTTGCCCCATCTGCGGAGATGAGGGAAAGTTTTTGCTTAGCGACGAAGAACTCGACCACATTGGAAGATTGATGGCCGGAGCGCTAAGGCATTTCCCGGAGAGACTCGGCCTACAGATGGACGATCACGGTTGGGTCGACCTGCAGGAGTTCGCCAACACCGTGCGCAACAACCGCTACCGAATGCACTGGTTCAGGCCGCACCACCTTGAGGCGATAGTGGACACTGATCCAAAGGGGCGATACCAGATATGGGGCGGCAAGATACGCGCCACTTACGCCCATACCGTGCAGGTGGACACTTCCGATCTTCCGATTGCGAATTGCGATGAGTTGTTCTACCCGGTGACCGAAGAGGAACTCGATATAGTGCTTGAGCAGGGGCTTAGGCCGACGGACCGCAAGCAACTCCACCTGTCAGGAACGATAGAGAATGCACTAAGCGCCGGCAAGGTGCGGACGGAGGATCCGGTCATACTCGGCATAGACGTCTCTGCCGCGAGAGAGGATGGTATAAGCATCAGACGTGCAGGCAAGACGGTCTACGTGGCCGATCGCATCGATGCAAGGCATCTGCATGTGATAGACCCTTCTGGCTATGCGACACCTGCGGAGTAGCGCCTTTATTCACCCTAATTTTTTCGCTTTACGGCGCCTCTCGATAAAACCGTAATACATTTAAAAGAGAAGTTTATTCAGGGGTTGAGCGCAAAAGACGGTTGCTTGAAAACCACCGTCCTGCCGATGCTCTTGGGCTCGTGGCTCAGCTAGGTGGAGCGACGGACTCTTAATCCGTTGGTCAGGGGTTCGAATCCCCTCGAGCCCGCTCCTTTTTGATAATTTAT
>PGXE01000126.1 GCA_002838935.1 Thermoplasmata archaeon HGW-Thermoplasmata-1
TGTTCCTTATCCGCAGATCCAACCTATGGGGATGCGCCTTTGGACGTTACATTTACGATGTCTGCAAGCGACACGGACGGTTCGATTGCGTCATGGAGTTTGGATGTGGACAACGATGGAACCGCGGAATACTCCGGGGCAGGAAACCCACCTGCAACGCAGGCTTACACATACGTCGTAGATGGCACATATATCGCAAAGTTAACGGTTACGGACGATGAAGGGGCAACCGCTTTTGACACAGTAAAAATTCAGGTAGGCTCGACAGAAACCTGCGTCTATAACCAGAACAAGGGCATCTGGTATCCACTCATACAATCAGCCCACGATGCCGCCGCATCCGGCGACACCCTGCTGGTATATGCCAATTACACGGGGCACAACGAATCCGTAACGATAACAAAAGACCACCTGACGATAAAGGCGGTCGACCCTGATGTGATCGTTTCGCCGACTGATAATTCACAGAATGGATTTTATCTTAATGACGCAGACGGCGTTACGATAGAAGGATTCACAATTCAAAATGCAAATCATGGAATTTATTTACGTTCTTCATCAAACAACAACATAACAAACTGCACTGCTTACAACAATTCTTATTATGGCATCTATCTGTATTCTTCCTCAAACAACAACACAATAACAAACTGCACTGCTTACAACAATAATAAGTATGGCATCTCGCTGTCTTCTTCCTCAAACAACAACATAACAAACTGCGCTGTTTACAACAATTCTGATTATGGCATCTATCTGTATTCTTCCTCAAACAACAACCAAATAACAAACTGCAATGTTTACAACAATCATTATGGCATCTTGCTGTATTATTCCTCAAACAACAACCAAATAACAAACTGCAATGTTTACAACAATCATTATGGCATCTCTCTGTATTCTTCCTCAAACAACAACCAAATAACAAACTGCACTGCTTACAACAATTCTTATTATGGCATCTGGCTGTATAAGTCCTCAAACAACAACATAACGAACTGCGCTGCTTACAACAATTCTTATTATGGCATCTATCTGCGTTCTTCCTCAAACAACAACATAACAAACTGCAATGTTTACAACAATTCTTGGTATGGCATCTTTCTGTGGGCTTCCTCAAACAACAACATAACAAACTGCACTGCTTACAACAATTCTCATGGCATCTATCTGTCTTCTTCCTCAAACAACAACACCATATCGAAAAACACCGCCAATTCTAACTACCTACAGGGCATATCTATAGATTCGTCTAAGAACAATGTCATATCAAACAATGTGGTAAACGGCACCACCGCCAACGTGGCATATTCGTCTGGGATATACCTATATAAATCGGAGTCCAACAAAATTTTGGATAACCTAGTAACCTCCAACACAAGAGATGGGATATATCTCTATTCATCTTGTAACTATAATACATTGACCAACAATACGGCGAGTTGGAACGGCAAGGCTCCGAGCACTACCGGAAGCGGGATCCGGCTTGGATTCGCTTCAAACAACACAATAGACAAAAACACGGCAAATTCCAACACGCAGAACGGAATATATCTGCAGCAGGACTCGAACGATAACAAGATAACCAAAAATCAGATTTCTAACAATAAACAGATTGGCGTCGGTGTCTGTAAGGATACTGGTGATGCCGCACCAAAACGCAACATACTATCAAACAACACCATCACATCCAACAAGCGCGGAATCCTGCTTTACCAATCCGACGGAAACACCGTAGCCAACAATACAGTGACTGGTAATACCCTGCATGGAATTTGTTTAGATTCTTCCCCAAACAACAACCTCGTTTATAACAACTATTTCAATAATCCAACTAATTACTTTGTATCCGGCGGTTCTGGCAACAAATGGAACACCACGAAAACGCTCGGCAAAAACATAATCGGCGGTCCCTATCTCGGCGGAAATTATTGGTCCAATTATACTGGTAAGGATTCGGACGGCGACGGGCTCGGCGACGACGACCAGAATGGAGCAGGTGCAGGAAAATATGGGGCCGGGGATTATCATCCATTAGTCAAGCCGCCGGTTGCGGTGGGATGGGTTGACGATGTTTCGCTGACAGGTGGGCCACCGGCCCCGGGTACTGTTCAAAACCCCGGATTCGAAGATGGCTCGGGGAATAGCCAGCCACACTGGGGATTACTTGCATATTATGGAAGTGGCAACACAACCACCGATACTGCCATTTATCACGGCGGCTCCAAATCAATACGGTTCATAAATTACGACACTGCTGTTACGACATTTGTGGTACAGGGGGGCACTGGCGGGAGTGCATCCGACAGAATTGAGGTGAAACCAAACCAGGCTTACACGCTCTCGGCGTGGGTAAAATCACAACCCGGGCTTGTTGGAAAATTCACGCTCAAGGTGCAATATTATAATACTGCTGGTAACCAGATAAGTT
>PGXE01000127.1 GCA_002838935.1 Thermoplasmata archaeon HGW-Thermoplasmata-1
CGACACGCACTAATGCTCCCGTTGGTCGCATTAGTCCTATTTCGGGATTACTTCGTAATCCCTCAACACACACTAATTCGCTTCGCTCGTTAGTTCTATCTCGGAACTGCTTTGCAGTTCCTCGACTTGGCCGCGTCCCTCCACCGTCGTTGGTTAATTGGAAAAATGGGTTAATTTTAGAGCCGGCGGAGGGAATTGAACCCCCGGCCTGCTGATTACAAGTCAGCCGCTATACCTCTAAGCCACGCCGGCGCATGAAAATCCCTGCTCTTGGCAGAGACTTGAATATAAGACGAACCTTTGTGGTTCGCCGGAGTATGAACGCCTTTTCCGAATGGAGATGCTTGAATATAAGGCGAACAGACTTTAGTTCGGCCTCAAATAATACTGGCAGGGGAATTAACTGCGGTTTAAAAAGATTTGTTGTTACGACAGCAGCAGATCGACAGCGATGTTGACGTCGCTTGGCGAGTAGGAGCGTATCTCCTTTAGCGAAAATAGCTCTGCGGCAAAGCCGGCCTTGGCGGCAAGTTCTCCAAGCAACCCGATGCGGGCATCTATCTCGTTTCTGTCCAGTATCTCGAAGTAGTGGACGACCGTTCCATTCTTGGATATGGATAGCGCGTCCGGGAAGAATTCATAGGCCGAGTGCGGCAGGTTCATTATCACGTGGTCTGCCCGAATGCCTTTCGATGCAAGCGCCGCAACGACATCTCTCGCATCGCCGCATATTGGCTCGACCCTATTCTCGACTCCGTTGTTCTTCGCGTTTCTCAGCGCGTAATCGACGGCATCGGGATTCAGGTCGATAGAATAGACCTTCGAGGGTTTAGCCCTCTTCGCAATCATCACTCCGAAGGGGGCGACGCCGCCGAACATGTCCACCACTACGGCTCCTTCCTTTACCTGCGGCACGACTGCGCCGCGAGCAGCCGCAAGCCGCGGCGAGTAATACGCCTTCGCAATGTCCACTGTTATGTTTATGCCGTATTCCCGCTGCGTCGTCTCCGTGCGCTGTTCTCCCGCGATAATCTTGAGGTCGCGCAACCGGAATTCGCCCTTCACGCCACCGTCAAGGCACACGACCCTAACAGTTTTCAAGGCTTTTAACATTGCTTTCCCGATCTCTTCGCAGTATGGCAAAAGCTCGTCCTGCAGTTTTATGATTGCTATGTCGCCTACGATGTCAAACGACGAGGGCAGAAGATTTTTGAGAGCCGGCGGCACTTGGGCCAGGTCCTTGTAGTTCACCGCGACTTTCATCTTTTCGAACTCGCCTTCCGCTAGCTCTGCAGCGCAAGCCGTGCCCCCCGCAGCCGCATCCGGCAGAAACCCTTCCAGCGCCCCGAATTCCGCAAAAGAGGGTTCGAGCGGAAGAAGCACGAAATCCTCTTCCCTGCCAACTTTTAAGTCGGGCCTAAGCATTCCATTCTCCTGCAACAGCCTGCGCAGCCTCTCGGCGAGTGGCTTTGGAACCTTGAGGCAGGCGGACATTTCCTTTCCGGAATCGCTCATCACGGTGGTATTAATGGGAGAATTAATATTTGTTGGCCTCGGACTCTACGACGAACGCGACATAACACTCAAGGGTCTTGACGAGATACGTTCATCCGACCGTGTTTTTGCCGAGTTCTACACCGCCCACCTATCGGGTTCATCCATCGGCAGGCTCGAAGAGCTGTTCGGCAAGAAGATTACCGCGCTGGACCGCGCCGGTGTCGAGCAGATGGAGGAGGAGTTGCTTGCCGCGGCAGAAAACGGCAAGGTCGCGTTCATAACGGCGGGCGACAGCATGACGGCAACGACCCATGTGGACCTCCGGATGAGGGCGCACGAGCGCGGCATAATCACTAAAGTCGTTCACGGCGTTTCGATAGCGACCGCCGCGGCAGGGCTTCTCGGGTTGCAAAGCTACAAGTTCGGCAGGGCGACGACTCTCGTTTTTCCGGAAAAGAACTACTTCCCCATTTCGCCATACGATGTCATAAGGTCTAATCTGGCGCAGGGGTTGCACACCCTTGTTCTCCTCGACATAAGGGCGGACGAGGGCCGCTATATGACTGCTTCAGAGGGCGCAAAGATAATAATGCGTATGGCAGAGGAGACCGGGGACGGCGGCGTAGATGGGAAAACCGTAGCGTGCGGGATAGCAAGGGCCGGCTCCGGCAGCCCCATGATAGTGGCAGGGCCGCTCTCAGAGATAGCAAAGACCGATTTCGGTCCGCCGCTTCACTGCCTGGTCATACCCGGAAAGATGCATTTCATGGAAGAGGGGGCGCTGCGGGTTCTGTGCGGCATGCGCTAGCCCGCAAAAGCCCTTTTTCTGCTGTGTGGCACGATTAGTCCTTTCTAACCAACACATACACCTTTTTTCCGATGTACTTCTTTGAGGATAGTATCATCGCGCCGTTCCCTATCTTT
>PGXE01000128.1 GCA_002838935.1 Thermoplasmata archaeon HGW-Thermoplasmata-1
AAGCAGGAGGCAGGGGACTGCGACCATTGCGGAAACGAAGCAGAAGAATATTCCGAGCGTAAGCGCAAGCCCCATTGCGAAAACAGGGGGCATAGGCGCAGTCATCAGCGCCGCAAATCCCACCATCGTCGTAGCCGCCGAAAGGAAAATTGCCTTGCCTGTGGTGGATATGGTTCTCTTCACCGCTTCTGCGGGCTGCATCCTCTTTCGTTCCTCGGCATACCTGTTTGCCATGTAAAGCCCGTATGCTATTCCCATGGCGACAAGCACGCATCCGGCCGCTATGATGGTGGGGGTAAAGCGAACGCCGGTCATTCCGAGAACGCCTGACGTGAGCATGAGCGAATATATGACCGGAGCGCCCGATATTATGACAATCTTGAAATTCCTGTGAAAAACAAGAAGCGCGGCGCACGCAGACGCCAGCGAGAGAAACGTAATCGGAATCATTTTCTCCATAACCCAGCCTACCGCCTCCTGCGCCATGGCCACCGGCCCCGTAGAATGCATGCTCATGCGCTGCGCCTGCGAGATTATGGAATTCACTTCCCTGACAAGCATTGCATGGTCTGCGTCCCTTGACACGGAAACAAGCATTACGGCGTCTAACCCGTCGCGGGAAACAAGCTTGTATTTCATGCTGTCAGGCAGCTGGCTGATGTATAAATCCACGAATTCCTGCTGCGAAGGGACAGAATTCTGGCCCGTAATGCGCGCATTCGTTTCCGCTATGAGCGACGCAAGGCTTATCGTATAGTCGACGCCGCTATCGCCGAGCTGCCGGTTGATCTCCTTTTCTATCCGATATATCTCGTTCAGGTTGGCTGCGCCGGTGGCGCCGTCTGTTTCTACATATACTATAATCAGGTCGACAGACCAGTCCTTTCTTATGTCGTTCAGCGTCTGCACAGTCGGGTCGCCCTGCGGAAGGTAGTCGTCGAGGTTTGAGACTATTTCTATGTTCAGCGCCCCGGAAGACACAATAAGGACTACAATCGTAAATGCAGCCAGGACCTTTCTCGGGTTCCGTATTATTAAGTCCATTATCCTATCGAACATCTATGCATTACTCCTTACTTTGTTTTCTTCCTTTAATCGCCGCCCTGAACTGGCTTTCCAGTTCTTCGACGTGCCTCTTGATTATGTTCCGTATCGGCACCGCGCTGTAATTGTATGGAGAGCGCCCGGCGCGCTTTGCACCCTTTACCCCTGTATTCGCAATCTTTTTCCTTTCCAGTTGCCCGTCCCTGCACATCTCGGAAAGCGCTTCCCTTATGGTGCTTGGATGCAAACAGGTTGCTTTGGCAATCTCGTAGGCGAGCGCACCCCCGCGCACCGAAAGGAAAAGGTATATCCGCGCCTTCGCCTCGGACTTGAACAGGGCGCCCATTATTTCTTCAATTCTGCGTACTCTCGATACTCGAGATTCGCGACTACGAGAATCGCGATTCGCGGCTCTCGACTCCCGGTTCTCGAGTCTCGATTCCCGATTGGCGGATTCCGAACCCATTTTGTCGCCTACAAGGCGATATAATTATGGAGTTATTAAATGTGGCGACAAAACGCAAATTAATTCACAATTCAATTTTTGAACGCCCGTAAACGCGAGATTTACAATCCAGAAGCGTTTTTCAACATCATTTAAATACCAGATTGGCGATACTATATCAGGAGCGTATGAGAAAGATCGCGACTGCCTTAATATTGTTCGTTCTGGTATTCGTTTATCTTGCGGGATGCATAGATTTTTCGCGAACAGATACGAATAGCACCCCATCGAATAAACCCTCTGGAGTTGATTTCACCTGGTCTCCACAAAACCCATCAATGGTAAACTGGATTCAATTCAAAAGCAATCTTGGTGAGGGGTATCACTATTGGGATTTCGGCGACGGAACGAGATCCGCCAAAGATGCACCTATGCACAGATACCTGAAATCCGGAGAATTCAATGTTACGCTGAAGATATACAATCCAGATTCGGGAAATAATTTTTCATGCACCAAAAAAATGTGCGTCGCCGAAAGGGAAACTTCAGTTCTGCCAAACAAGTGGGCGATAATGTGCGTAAAATGGAGATGCGACGGCTCACAGGGGTATGCATACAAAGATTATGCCAAAACGCGCCAGACAATCGTAGAAAAACTGGGCTTTCCCGAAGACCACATATTCGATTTTGAAAACGAATTTTTCAACAAGGACAACATTATAAAAGCGTTGAACACGATAAAAAGTTCAGATGCATGTTGGGAGAACGCGACGATTGTCATTTGTCTTTTCGCTCATGGATCCGAGTCGTTGGCGGGCGGCACAATCTGCACGTCTGGCGGCAGAGTTTCGCATTCTTTTCTTGTCGACCATCCTCAAAACTTGCCACCCGCTCAACCAAGCAATATTATCTTATGGGATTATGAACTA
>PGXE01000129.1 GCA_002838935.1 Thermoplasmata archaeon HGW-Thermoplasmata-1
TTCTTGTCCGCCTGCGTGCGGTCGAGAATGATCTTGTCGGTGTTTATCGCGATTGTCGTTGCACCCTTAACTCCGATCTTGTGAATCCTGTTGATGGTGTTGTTGCCAGCACCACCGCAGCCCACTATCACAATCTGGGGCTGTCCGAACTCCTGAAATCCCGCTTGGGACTCCGTATTCGACTGCATTGCCTGCGCTATCAGCGATCCTATCCCACTGTCTCCCATAAAATCACACGCACAAATATAAAAATGTGCGACAACTGAATAGATTGGCTCCATATAAGATTATTCTTGAACAAATCCAATTCGAGTTTGTATCCAATTCGGTTTTATTCATTCCCGCCTTGCGCTCTTGCGCACGCTTGACCCTTCCGGAATCCATTTCTCGCAGGCGGCTCGCACCGTTCCTGACGTCCCAAAAGTCCTGACGCGCACCCTGTTCTCCCGCATGCCTACCCATCCCATCGAGCTAAGGAAGCGTATCGCCTCGTTCTTGTATCTGTGGGAGCACTGGGCGATGCCGTATTTTCCGTCGAAGCGCAGCAGGTAGAGGCGCCCGTATCTCATGGCGTTTATCAGGTCGTTCCTGTCTATCGGCGCTCCGCCCTCGGCGCGTTCTATCGAGAAAACGACATACCTGTTCCTGTGGGCCGCCCTTCGCTTTGCCCTCGGAATTTGCGGCGCTGCCTGCGGATTTTTTCCATGCTGGCGGCTGCGGTTTTGTTGCTGGGCACGGTTTGCATTTGCACCCTGACTGGTCTGCTGCACATTCACCGTATTGAATGCAAATAAAAGAATGTGCCTGAGCAACTTTTTTTAATCCCCTTCCAATACCAATCCGATTGCATGGTCGGGTTATTCGAGAAGGCGAAAATGGCAAAGGGCGCCGCAAACGCGGTAAAAGTCATTCTGGACATGAAGAAGGGCGATACCGTTTTGATAGTCACGGACAAGCCGAAGATGGACATAGGAAAGGCATTCGAGGCGGCATCGAAAAAGGCGGGCGCCGCAGTCAAGACATACATCCTCCCGCAGGAAGGGCGCCCAATTAAGGAAATACCGGCAGACCTGGAAGCAATGGTTCCGGGAAACAACGTCATAATCAACGCATTCTCGGGAATGGCTGAAGAAACCCCCTTCCGTATAAAGCTGATAAAGAAGGAGATAGGCACCGGCGCCCGCGTTGGCCATGCGCCTGGAATTACGAACGAGATGATGACCAAGGGGCCGATGACCGTCGATTACGAAAGCGTGGCAAAGAACATCTACCACATGATTGGCCTTTTCGCAAATGCGAAGCAGGCGCACATAACGGCGCCGGCGGGCACCGACATCACCTTGAACATCGAGGACAGGGGATTTGAAACCGACGTGAAGATAAAGGCGGGAACATTCGGCAACCTGCCTGCCGGCGAACTCTGGTGCGCTCCTGCCGAAGACGGCGCCAGCGGCGTAATTGTATGCGACGGCTCTATTGGTGATCTCGGCAGCGTGAAGAAGCCGCTGCGCATGACTGTAAAGAAGGGAAAGCTCGTCGAAGTAAAAAGCGAGGACAAGGAGTTAGAGGCGAAGGTCAAGGAACTTACAGCCGTTGACAAGATGGCTTCCATCATCGGCGAACTGGGCATCGGATTGAACCCGGGCGCCCGGCTTACAGGCAATTTGCTTGAGGATGAGAAGGCGGGAGAAACGGCGCACGTCGCTTTCGGCAACAACGAGGAAATGATCGGCGGGAAGAATAATTCCAAGACGCACCGCGACTTCCTGTTCAACAAGCCGACAATCGAAGTAACTTACAAGAATGGCGCAAAGAAAGTGCTGATGAAGGACGGAAAATTAGTAATGTGAGGGGAATAGATGGAAGACAAAGTCGAATGGAAGACGCTCGACCCGGCGATGAAGAAAGTGTGGTTCTGGAAGGGGAAACTTTTGTTTGGCATTATCTGGCTTTCAATTGGACTTCCGACGCTTCTAGGATGGTATTACACTCCGGCAAGCGATCCGGAAAAGGCGGTGCCGCTCTGGATTTTCATAATTTCCACGCTCTGCCTGATTGCGGCTTTCGCAATTTATCTCATCTGGATTCCGATGTATTACGCAAGATATCGCTATGCGCTCGGCAAGGAAGGCGTTCTCGTCCACAGGGGAATCTGGTGGAAATACCGCCGCACGATTCCCTACGGGCGCATCCAGCACATAAGCATCGACCAGGGTCCCATCGAACAGATTTACAAGATATACCGCGTGAATTCGTACACCGCAGGCACGGGCTCCGCGGGAGGCTCGAGCGCCGGAAGCGGAATCACGGGACCTGAAGGGCAGATTCTTGGTGTACGCGTTCCCGAGCCGCTCCGCAACGAGATAATGC
>PGXE01000027.1 GCA_002838935.1 Thermoplasmata archaeon HGW-Thermoplasmata-1
AGGAAGCTTCGCTTCCGAGATAAGACGAATACAAGCGAAGCGCGTATTCTGTCAGTATCGAAAACTGCCTGATCGGTGGGCAGCAGTTTTCTCGTCGTAACATAAAAAAACTATTTGTTCAGTTGAGGGTGGTAGTTTTTTCACCGCGCCGCCAAAGCTGTTTCGCATTAGCTGTCAGGGTGCCGCCGTATCCGCCACAACGCTTGCCGGCGCAACTCTCACAGGGGCGTCGCCGCCCGTCTGCCCACCAGAAAGACGGCCATGAATTCAGGCACCTCCGTCTCCCCCTCCTTCAGATTGAACTCCTCCCCGCCAATGGTCACCCTCATCGGCTTTGTCACCTCGACGTTTACAGGCGAATCGCCGAATGCGACCGCCTCCCTTAGCGGGTCGAAGGAGTCGAGCTCGTCTATCCCTACCTCCACCACCTTGAGGCCGGTCTTGCCGTGGATGGACCCCGGAAGACGTATCAGCCTTTTTATGTCGGCGGTCACGGGCTCGTCCGTTTCCCCCTTCTCCTCGAGGTGGACGGCGTTGTGGTTTATGACCGCCTTCAACACGGCGGTTATGCCCGAGTGCTGGTCGAGATTTCCCTGCCTTATCTGCTCGAGGCGCTCGGATGTCAGCCACTTCTTGAACTCGGCGGCCTTCTTTGCGCCGATGCCCTTGAAGGTTTCGAGATACCCTACGGCTTCATTGTCTTGCATGGAGAAAACAGTCTCCGAGAAATTTATGACCCCGCGCGCGGCCCTGCCGTGCCACCCTGGCTCTGTCGGAAGCGGCATGCTGTGAAGGAAACGCTTCACGTAGACCTTGCCGCCGACGCGCGACGATTCGCTCTTCTCGCGGAATATCCGCTCGTCCTCAAGCCCGTTGCCAGTTATGTAGTCCACTATCTCCCGTCTCTCGGGCGACCCTAGCGAAAGCACGCGCGGGTCTGTCACGTGGCAGTGGTAGCCGCGCCCGCCGCTGAAGGTAAGCTGCACGTGCCGGGGGTCGAAACCGAAGTCTGGAAGTATGAAGTCGTGCACGAGCTTGGAGAATTCCTCCTTCACGAGGCGAAGCTGTTCCTCGTAGGTGTACTGCCCGGCATTCTCGAGGTGGTCGGCGTCGAGGTCGAATATCAGCTCTGCCCCCATCCACTCCTTTTCGGCCATCGTCGGAGCCGACGGGTTGCGGTAGTATGCTGTGGAGTAGTAGGCGTGCGCCGGCGCCTTCGCCGCAAGGAAATCCCTGTATTCGCCGACGCTGCGAAAAGCGATGTGCCTCCACATGCCCGGCTTGCCGTGGAATATGAAACCGTACTCCCTTCTGGAAAAACGGTCCGGCGGGAAAAGCTCGGCCGAGCGATAGTAGCTTCTGAACCGGTCGGAAAGAAACGCGAGAGGGTCAATAGACATCGAAGCCACCCCTTTCGTTGCCGGAATCTTCTTTTCGGCCGCTTTCGTCCGGGCGTGGTGCGGATTGCGATGTTTTTGCCGCCGCATCTTTTGCCGATACTTCCTTTGCCGCTTCGGCCGTGTCCGCTTCCTTCTTCTGGCCGCGCCTGTTGTGCGAGCGCAGTTTCGCCCTATAGTAATTGAGAGGGTGCTTCACCCTGCGGCACAGACCGTCCATCCTGTCGGTCGGGCAGATGCCGAAGGTTTTCATCGCCTGGCATCCGGGCGGCGTGTATTCTGTCGAAGAGCCCCTGCCCGTTATGTGCTCCACCTGATAGCGGGACTTCTCGACGTCGAAGTCTGGCGCGGTGGAGAAAAGAGCCAGTATGTCGTCGCTCGACATGCCTATGGTATGAAGGAACGCGACGATGCCGAACCTGCCCGTGTGCGGCACGTTTGCGCCCCCCTGGATCATTGCCAAAATAACCTTCATGCAGGGCGGGAAAAGTTCGGCATCCGCCTTTCCAAAACCTTCGCCCTCGAACTCCTCGCGCTTCATTCTCGCGGCGTTGCGAATCGCCCCTATCTCGCCCGAAAACACCCGCCGCGCCTCGTCCGGGGCCTTTGCCGTTTTCATCTCGGCCTCAAGCCTTGCGCGAAACGCTTCCTGGACTAGCCTTGCGAGTTCCACCGCGTCGCACTCGACGTAGCCGCCCGAAAGCCGCCTGTTGACAAGCTTCCAGCCGCGGTCCCTTGCGGGTGCGTTTCGAAGGTAGTCCGCGAAATGAAGCCGGTATATTCCGCCGTCCCCGCCCGCCTCGGCACCGCCGGAGTCGCCAAGCCGCCTTGCGTCCATCGCAAACTGGGATGACACCTCCTTTATGAATTCGCCGTCCTCTTCCAGAAGATGACTGTAAACGCTCTTCGCCTCGGCCATGGCGTAGCGCCTCGTAAGGTATGGGTCGCCCGCGGCTGCGACTATCATCTTTGCCAGGGGATATGAAAAAAGCTCCATCTCGGAGTCGGTTTCCGATATCACGGGGCGCTCGCCGACCGACGAGCCTTCAATGGATTCCCTCACCCGCTGCGCCCCTATCGCCCTCGCCCTCTGGTAGATGGCATCGAAGAAAAGCTCTTCCATGGTCGGCCCGTGCTCTTTCACCCACTCGCGCGCCTCGGAAAGGAATGGGTAATTGGCGAGGGTGCCGAGAGGGTACATGGCCGGGGAAAACTCCTGCGGGTTAATCTATGTTTTCCAAAAGAATTTTGAGTGTGGGAAGAGTGATCAGTCGCTCTCGATGCGGGGCGCGAGCAGGTAGACCACGTGGCCGTTGCCGTCCGCGATGTCGAACTCCATCATGACAGGATAGTCGTTGCCGAGCTTCAGCAGAATCGCGTCGCTCGACTTTGCCGCCTTTATCATGTTGGCGAAGTAGTCGAGGCTGAAAAGCGACTTGACGCGCTCGCTCGACTTGAGGCTGACCAGCAGATCCTTTGGAAGCTTGAGGTTGACCGAGTCGGTGTCCCCTTCCGCAGAAAGCTCGAACCCGTCGGTATCCGCCGTCAGGGCGACGTGGTCGCTTATCGCCTTGCTCGCGAGGACGCCCTGCGATATCTCGCTCGATTTCACGACTACCTCGGCTGGCAGGTTGAGGTTTGGAACCTTCGCATCAGGCATGCCTGCGGTATCGACGAGGCTCATCTTGCGCACGATGTTCGCCACCTTGACGACGAGCCTGTGCGCGTCCTCCTTGTAATCGAGGGAAATGACGTCGCCTGCGCTCGCAAGCTTCATTATCTGGTCGAGCTTGCCTAGATCTATACCGAGTTCGAGGTCTTCGGCCTTGTACTCCTCGAAAGCCTTGGAGCCAAGGGAAAGGTCCACCATCGCAACGTGGGCAGGGTCAACCGCCTTGAGGGATATGCCCTCCGGGGTTATGTGGAACTTGGCCTCGTCGACCAGTATAGATGTGGTGTCTATGACTGTCTTTAATATGTCTGCTTTTATTTTTGCTTTGAACATGGATCTCCCCGCTCCTTAGACTTGAAGCAACGTAGTTCAAATGCTATTTTCGTTTATAATATATGCGGTAGCGGACTGGCGGCTGGTGTGCTGCGGCTGGTGTGCTGCGGCTGGCGGACTGGCGGCGTCGTGGGGCGATTGCGATTAGTATTCGCGCCACCTGTGGCCGCACTTGCAGCAGGTGAGGAACTTGGTTTCGGGCTCGTCCGACGAGCGGGTCTGCCTCAGTATCCAGAAGGCCTCGCCGGGTCCGCACTTGGGGCAGACGGTCTTGCACTTCGGGAGTATCTGCACGTCCGAGTCTTTGTCGAGTATGACCCGTTCGCGGTCCTCGCGCTCGGTCACTATCGTCTTTCGCTCGACCTTGCCTTCGTGCCGATAGCCGCACTTTTTGCAGGTCGGAACGCCTTTCACGGGATAGAGTATGGATTTGCATTTGGGGCAGAACATGAATAAGAGAATGGAAGGGGGTGTTAAAAAAAGTTATTCCGATTCCGGATTTTGTTTCCCTTCTTCCTTCTTCTCTTCCTTCCTCTTCGGGCAATCCATGTTTATGCAGATTTCCCACGGAGAGCGGCCCTTTGATATTATCTTGACTATGGGCGCGCCGCACGCATCGCAAGCCCTGCCTTCCGAAACCACCCCGCCGTTTTGCGGAAGCGGATAGGCGCGGCTGCATTTCGGGTATCCCGTGCAACCGACAAAGCGTTTCCCTTTTCGCGAGCGCATTATCTGCATCGTGGAACCGCATACCGGGCAGGTGCCTACGACGTTCTGCTCGCTTAGCGCATCCTTTAGCGCGCTGCCTATGCCGTCGCGGTTTTTCTTCAACTCCCCAAACGTAACCTCGAGCATCTGCCTCGATTCCTCTACGACCTCGCCGAGTTCCTTCTTGCCGTTTGCTATCTCGTCCATGTCGGCTTCAAGCGTAGCCGTCATCTCCGGCCTCGTTATCTTTGGCGCGTAGTTCTCCAGCGCCTCGGTTACGGCAAAGCCGGTCTTCGTCGGCTGCGGAGAGGTGCCGTCGATGTATTTGCGCTGGTAGAGTTTGTTCACTATCTCGTGTCTTGTCGACTTGGTGCCAAGCCCCAGCTTCTCCATCTCGGTGATAAGCGAGCCTTGCGAGTAGCGCGCCGGCGGGCGGGTCATCTTCTTTTTCTTGCCGACCTCGGTGACATCCGCTTCCTGTCCTGCAAAGAGTTCTGGCAGCTCGTTCTCGACCACCTTCATGTAGGGATATATAGCCCTCCAGTTGGACTCAAGCAGCCGGTAGCCGCGGGAGCAGAACGGCTCTCCGCTGATTTCGAGTTCGACCTTCACGGTTTCGGAAACCGCGTCCTTTGCGAGCGTCGCCAAAAATCTCCTGACGACGAGTTCGTATATCTTAGCATCCTTGCCCTTCAGGTGACCCTTTGCAGGAACGTCGGCAGGGTGTATCGGCGGATGGTCTGTCGTCGACAACTTTCCTTTCGTGGGCGCGTACCTGCCGTTGTCGAGCACGTCTCTCGCCTCGCTTGCGAAATCCGAATCGGCGGCCAGCTTCTCCACTATCGCTCGCAGGTTCAGGCTCGGCGGATAGACCGTGTTGTCGGTCCTTGGATAAGATATGAAACCGTTCGTGTAAAGCGTCTCCGCGATGCTCATCGCCTCTGCCGCGCCTATGTTTAGATACGAAACCGCCTGTATGAAAGAGGTCGTATTGAACGGCGTCGGCGGCAGTTCCCGGTTCTCCTTCTTTTCCACAGCCGTTATCTTCGCGGCCTTCGCCTTTCGTGCTCTCTCGTAGGCTTCGTGTGCGCGGCCCTCGTCTGTGAACCTGTCCTCTGCGTGGGACGCCTTGAACTCGGATGCGGCCTGCAGCGTGGCGTCTATCTCCCAATACGGGGTCGAAACGAATGCGTTTATCTCCTTCTCGCGGTCCACCACAAGCGCAAGCGCCGGCGACTGCACGCGGCCTGCGCTCAGGAACTCCTTTCCAAGCTGGCCTGACGCGAGGGAGATGAAGCGGGTGAGCGACGCGCCCCAAACGAGGTCTATTATCTGCCTCGATTCGGCGGCTTTCACGAGATTGTAGTCCACTTCGGCAAGGTTGTCGAATGCCGTCTTCACCTCGTAGGGGGTGAGCGCGCTGAACCTCGCCCTTTTCACCGAAGAAAATTCGCTCTTGAAGTGCTTTACCGCCTCAAGCCCCTCTACGCCTATCAGTTCTCCCTCTCTATCGAAGTCCGTCGCTATCACGACCTCGTCCGATTCCTTTGCAAGCCTGCCGAGGGCGTCTAGGATGTCCTCGGCCTCGACCTTCTTATAGGGTTCGACACGCACGAGTTTCGCTGGGTCTATCCTCGTCCACTGGTTATATTCCTTTGGAAAATCGAGGTTCATTATGTGGCCCCGCAGCCCGATCACGTCCCAGTGCTTGCCGTCGGCCTCGAACTCGTAGACCGGGACGCGGCCTATTCTGGACTGCTTTGATCTACCGTCCGACAAGATCTGGGCGATGCGGCGCGCGGCTATGTTCTTTTCGCAGATGACGAGAATGCTCATTATGAATCCCAACTTTTGAGGCACGAAACTGCCTTTTCGTTTAAAAGAGTTTGTGAGAGGTGTTAAAAAGTATCAGAGCCAGCCGGACATGTTCGCCCACTCGGTTATGCCTGACAATATGTACTGCATGGCGAAGGCGGCTGTGAGAAAACCCATTATGCGCGTCAACGCCCTCGCACCGTTCGCGCCGAGGAACTTGAACAGGTGGCGCGACACCGCGAGAATGGCAAAGCAGAGCAGGAGGGTTATAACCAGCGCCGAGGTCGGTATGTACCACGGATAGGATTGCATCTGAACTATTATCAGCGAGATCGCACCCGGCCCCGCAAGCATGGGAAGCGCGAGCGGAACGAGCGCGACATCTCCGCCGCGCCACACCTTTCCACCTGTCGCTATCTCCGCCGAGTGGCCCATCTCCTCCACTATATTCCTGTCGAATTCGTCCGGGGCCTGTATCATGGCGGCCCTCTCCTCCGCCTCGTTTATCTGCTTCTCTATCTTCTTGCTCTTGGGGTTGTCCCCTTCCTTTAGCATGTTGAGGCCGACTATGGTCAGCAGCAGGCCGCCTGCGGTCTTGAGTGCGGCGATGGAGATGCCCATATAATCGAGTATGAGCTTGCCTGCGAAGGCGAACGCGAGCAGGAAACAGAACGCATAGATGCAGGCGTCGCGCGCGGTTAGAAGTTTTTCCTTCTTGTCGCGGTCCGTTGTAACCGTGACGAAGACGGCGACCGCGGCAAACGGGTCTATCACTATGAAAAGCGGTATGAACGCCAGGAGAAACATTGTTACGAGCTCGAATACGCCGGCCATCGACACGCACCCCTATATCTTATATGATGTCCTTCCTTTTGACATGATTTATATATCACCATCGGGGCAGGTTATATACCCTGAAGTAGGGGTGAATGCAAAAGGGGGTATATAAGGCTTGATTTGACGGTGCAAGGCGGTGCTTTAAGAGGATTACATTCACCGCTCCCATAAAACATAATATAAAAAGAAAAACCATTATGCCAACGATGGAAAACTCCAACCTGCAGGGCGGCAAAGAGGGCAAGGGCGGCTTTGTGTCCCACCCCCTTTTGACAGCGGACGCGGTCGATTACAGGGATTATCAGGTGAATCTCGCCTCGACCGCCCTCAAGACATCAACGCTGATAGTCCTTCCGACCGGCCTTGGCAAGACGATTGTGGCGCTCATGGTAATAGCGGAGCGGATAAGGGCGTTCGCTGGCGGGAAAGTGCTTTTCATGGCTCCGACAAAGCCCTTGGTCGAGCAGCACGCCGCGTTCCTGCGAAAGTTCCTCGCCCTTGCAGATGGCGAAATAGCGGTTATGACCGGCGAAGTCGCGCCCGCAAAACGTTCCGATGCGTGGGCAAGGGCGCGGGCCGTCGTTTCGACTCCGCAGGTTGTGGAAAACGACCTCGTGTCAGGCCGCCTTTCGCTCAGAGACGTCTGCCTTGCGGTATTCGACGAAGCCCACAGGGCGGTAGGGGATTACTCCTACGTATACGTGGCGGAACGCTACCTTTCCGACTCGTTGCACCCTCTTGTCCTCGGCATGACCGCATCGCCTGGTTCCGACCGCGGGAGAATAGCGGAGGTGTGCGGCAACCTCGGCATAAAATCTGTCGAGATACGAAACGGCACTGACCGCGACGTGAGGCCGTACGTCCATCCGACCAAGGTCGAATGGCTGCGGGTGGAGATGCCACCCGAGTTCGCAAGGATAAACCGCGCGCTTGGGGAAGCGCTCGCAAAGAGAGTTCGCGACCTGCGTTCCGAGGGGCTGCTGCCGCAGTCGCCCGTAGGGGGCAGGATAACGAAAAAGGACCTGCTGAACGCGCAGGGAATGATACAGGCGAGGATACGCTCGCTTTCCGACCCGCCCAAATCGCTGTTCAACGCCGCTTCGTCACAGGCCGCGGCCATCAAGATAGAACACGCCATCGATCTTCTGCAAACCCAGGGCGTCGGCGCGCTGAACAGCTATTTTTCAAGACTGCGGGAGGATGCCCGTTCGCGCGGCGCGAGCAGGGCGGCATCGGACATGATGTCTGATCCTGCCATCGTCGACGCGATGCTCTACTCCAAGTACTGCGACGTCGACCACCCCAAGATACCGATAGTGGCAGATATCGTCTCGCGGCAATTGCAGACGAACCCGGAATCGAGGATAATTCTCTTTAGCCATTACCGGGACATGACGGATACGCTCGTCCGCGAGCTTGCGCGGATAGACGGATGCCGCCCCACAAGATTCGTGGGGCAGGCTTCGAGGGGCGGCGACAAGGGGCTTACGCAGAAAAAACAGGTCGAAATGATAGAGGGCTTTCGGCGGGGCGACTACAACGTGCTTGTCGCGACGAGCGTCGCCGAAGAGGGGCTCGACATCCCGTCGACGAACCTCGTCATCTTCTACGAGCCGGTGCCGTCCGAGATAAGGACCATACAGCGCAGGGGCAGGACCGGGCGCGCTGACGCCGGCCGGGTTGTGGTCCTCATTACCAAAGATACCAAAGACGAGGCGTACTACTGGTCTTCGCGCAGAAAGGAGAAGTCGATGGAGAGCGAACTCAAGCACCTGCAGGATTCTCCAAACGCGCTTCTTCCAAAGCCGCAAAGACCGACCCTTACGCTTGACGAAATAGCAAAAAACGTGGATGAGGACGGGTTGCGGGAGGAAAGGCCTGCTCAAAAGGACGGAGGCGCTGGGTCGGACGACACAGATGCCAACGAGATAACGATAGTCGTAGACAACAGGGAGCTGCGCTCCGGCGTCGCGAAATGGCTGGCCCGCAAAGGGGTTCGGGTCGTTTCGTCGCAGCTAGACGTCGCAGACTACGTTCTTAGTTCGCGCCTTGGCGTCGAGAGAAAAGAGGCCGGCGATTTCCTTGGCTCGCTTTTCGACGGGCGGCTTTTCATGCAGGCGAGGCTGCTGCGCAACTCATACGCGCGGCCCCTTCTCATAATAGAAGGCGACGTCCTCTCGGAAAGCAGGAACGTCCCCCCGCAGGCCGTGCTTGGCGCAATCGCCTCGATAAGCATCGATCTCGGCGTGTCGGTCATAACGACGCGGGACGATGCCGAAACCGCGGCTCTCCTATACGGCATCGCTAAAAGGGAGCAGTTCGAGACAGGAAAAGAAGTTGCGCTAAGAGGGGAAAAGGGCAAGATGTCGGTAAAGGAAAGACAGCAGTTCATCGTGGAGGGGCTGCCCAGCGTCTCCGGCACCCTCGCAAAACGGCTGCTTGAGGAGTTCGGCTCTGCTAAGGCCGTGTTCGGGGCCACCGTCGAAGATTTGTGCAAGGTGGAAGGCATCGGGAAAAAGACGGCGGAGCAGATAATCGAAGCCCTCTCTGCAGAATACAAAAAACTGTGATGGCGCAAACCGCCGTGGGGTCACAACTCTTTTTAACTCGCTGAATATTACCGATAAGTTGATTTTGAAACACAGGTGATATTTATGATGAACAAAAAACTGGAGAACGTTTGCTCCGGGCTCGACATGATTCAGGAAGACAACTCGATACCAAGAAACATACGCCGCGGTGCGGAAGAGGCAAAGACCCGTCTTCTCAACAAGAACGAGGCTCTCGACGTCCGCATCGCATCCGTCGTCTCCACTCTCGACGAACTGGCAAACGACCCCAACATCCCCCTGCACGGCCGCACCCTCATCTGGAACATAATGAGCCAGCTTGAGACCGTGGCCTAGCGCAACGGAAATACTGTTTTACGACAGCATATACTTTCTTTAACCAAAAAAACAAAAACGGTTTTTCATTAAATAAAAATGGTTTTTTAAGAAAGGTGTCGGAAGAACTTATTCCTTCTTCAGGTAAGGGAGTTTGGTCCTGCTGTTGACGCCCACCATGTATCCGGCCGGCTTGTCGCAGGGCGCGCCGCTCTTCGGTTCTCCCTTCGAGAAGAAGTATATCCTCTGCATTCTTCCGCCCTTGAGTTCGACTTCCCTGCTGTAAAGCGTATATCCTTCGTGCTTGTATGCCATGGAATTCCTCCATTAATGACAATAGGGTTTTAATATTTAAATTTTGCCTGATTTTCCTCTTATGACCGCCGATAATCGCGTGGCAAAACCGGATTTAGTCGGTTATCCCCTGTTCCAAGACCGAGAAAACCGCCTCTCCTTCAGGCAGGTGCGGCGAGTCTATCAGCCTTGCGATCCTCTTGCCGCCCTTGGACTTCCTCAAGTACATCCTGAAGGTCGCCGTGTGGCCGACGATGTGGCCGCCTATCGGGCGCGTCGGGTCTCCGAAGAAGGCGTCCGGCTTGACCGATACCTGGTTCGTGACGGCTATGACCGCGTTGTTCAGGCCTCCTATCCTGAGGAGGTCGTGCATGTGCTTGTTGAGCTTCTGCTGCCTATCAGCAAGCGTCCCCCTTCCGACGTATTCGGCCCTGAAGTGGGCGGTCAGGGAATCGACGACTATGAGCCTGATCGGGAACTCCTTTGCGACCTCCGCCGCCTTTTCGACCAGCATCGTCTGGTGGTTCGAATTATACGCTCTTGCCACGTGGATCTTGGATAAAACTTCTGTCTGGTCCATCCCCAGGCCTTCGGCCATCTGGATTATCCTCTCCGGCCTAAACGTGTTCTCCGTGTCGATGTACAGCGCATGGCCCCCGAGCCCGTTTTCGGATTTCGCCCTCTGCACGTTCACGCAAAGCTGGTGCGCTATCTGGGTCTTTCCGGAGCCGAACTCGCCATACATCTCCGTTATGGATTGGGTCTCGAAACCGCCGCCCAAAAGCTCGTCGAGCGCTTTCGAGCCGCTCGTCAGGTGGCCGATCTGCTTTCTCCTGTCGAGAAGCACGTCGCCGGTCTCGAAACCGCCAACGTCGGCCTCGCGCCTTGCGGCCTGTATTATCTTGATGGCTATGCCTTCCCCTATGTCGGTTGCCTCGGAAAGATCCTTTGGCGAAGCGACCGCTATCGCCATGAGGTCCTCGTAGCCAGCCTCGCGCAGCTTGTCTGCTGTGGCTGGTCCAACACCCGGCAGGTCTTCTATCTTTTTTTCACCCGCGTTCTCGGACATGATATTGCCTCAAAATAGGATATTGCTGAAATCATTTATAAATGACCGCCCCGGGGTCGATGAAACTACCATCCCGCGAAATGCGCTCATGCCACGACGGCGCTGCCGAGAACCCTCAGTTTCGGGCTGTTCACGTCGAAGACGACAAAACGTTCGCCCGGGTAATAGGCCATCGGGTTTTCGAGTGCGACGATCGCCCTTCCGCTTTCGCCAGCCTTTAAAGGCCTCTCAAGAGACTTTATCCGGCAGGGGATAAACTGCATGCCGCTTGATACGTGCAGCACCTCGTCGCCGGAAAGCCCCTCCTTGAAGTAACCGCTCAACCTGAAATCAAGCGCCAGTTCGACCCCCGCCTTTCCTATCTTCATCGAGCCGGGCGGCGCAAGCACGTAGCCGCGGTCGAGTTCCTCGGTGCTCACGTTCTTGAGGGCAAGGCCGACGCGGTCGCCGGTCTTCGATTCCGCGTAATCTGTGTCGTGTATCTGTATCGAGCGCACCTGGCAGGTCTTCTCCAGAGGATACACCTGAAGGACATCGTGCTTCTTTACGACTCCCTGCCTGACCATGCCGAGAACCACGGTCCCGATTCCTTTCACATTGAAGTGGTGGTCGATTGGCACCATGCCGCATCCCTCGCGCGATTCGGGCACCACCTTGAAAAGCTCTTCGCGAACCCTGTTTACGTCGTCTTCGAGAAAAACGTAGCCCTCTAGTGCGGTGCCCGCAAGCAGCGGTTTTATCTGCTCGGGCAACAGGTAGTTCTGCAGGATTATGAACCCTTTTTTGCGGCCCGCGGCGTCGCACGCGACTATTATCTCGCCTGTCTCGCGGTCGAGTTTGGAGATGACGAGCAGCACGACGTCGCACATGTTGACTGCGTATCCGAGCGTCTGGACCTTTTCGGGGTAGCGGGCCGGCGCAAGCAGGGAGAGGGAGTCTTCGCCTATCTTGTAATTATAGAGAGCGATATCGCTCACGGTTCCCTTCTTGCCAAGCTCCTTGGCATAATCCATGTTGCCCAAAACCGCCACGTTCACGCAGACCATTTCAATCGTAATGGAATCGGGTGCCCGTTTATTATGGTTGCCGGGAGTTCGGCGGGGTTGCAAAAAACGCGCGAGGCATCCTAGGCCTTCTTTAGCAACGACCTGTCGCTAGCGCTTAACGCAAGCTCGCCGCCCCGCATCCTCGCGCCCGCGTTCTCGATTGTGATTTCGCACCCCTCTTGTAGCTTTTGCGCCGCCCGCACGTGCTCTCCCCAGACGGTTACGGCCTTCTTCGCGGTTCCGTCGTCGAGTGTGAGGTCGCATACGAACCCCATCCCGCCGTCCTTCTGGACGAAGGTGCGCGTTTCGCTCCTCGAAACCAGCCTGCCCCTTATGTTCAGGGATGGCGTCTCGTCCGATATTCCGGAAAGCGGCGTGTATACGGTTTCGTGGCTGAAAAGAAGGGGCGGCGCGTCTTCCGGTTCTATCTCAAGAAGGCTCCACTTCCCGACGTTTATCTCCATGCCGTAGAACCCTTTCTTCACCTGGCCGTTGACTATCTTGAGCGTGGTGCCTTGTTTTATCGTGCCGTCCTTCACTGGTTCCGCATCCGCCCCCCAGAGTATGAGCGAGCAGGTGCCGGTGTCGTCGGTCACTTCGAGATTCGAAACCTGGCTGCGTTTGCCGTCCTTGCGCTTGAACTCCCTCGGCGTGTATGCCCTTGCCACCTTTACGTACAGGGTGCACTCCTGGCCGGGGGACAACTCTCCTACCCGCGAGATGGCGCGTTTGTTGCCGCCAAGTGAGTCCGTCACCAGAAACGCCGCGGCCCCGTCGTCGAAAAGCCCTCCGCTCTCCTCCTGGAGCACGGCGATGCGGCAGAGGAACTCGTTTCGGGATACCTTGTCCCTTACCTGCTCGTAGAATTCCCCCGCCGCCCCTATGGATGCCATGAACGGAGATTGGCACCGCTTACTTCAAGGTATCGCCTTTTTGAAAGCGCGCAGTATCGCGTGCCTCTTGACGTATGCGGCAAATACGGCGGCACCGGCGATAACGCCTATCCCCGCACCCGCAAGCACGTCGGACGGGTAGTGGACGCCGAGATATATCCTGCCGACAGAAGACCACGCCGCCAGGAGAAAAAGCGCGATTGCCCAAGCGCAGAACACGGATATGCGCATCTCCCGCATCTTCAAGCGATGGGCAAGGAACAGGATTGCGGCCGTGCAGCCTGCCGATGCCGTAGTCGCGTGGCCCGAAGGGAAGGAGTAGCTTCCGGGCATGTCCCATACCGTCCTGACCCACCCAAGCTCGATGAAGGGGCGGGGTCGTGCCACGGCCGGCTTCACTATCAGCACTATGATTCCGGCAAGGCTTATCGCGACAAGCCACACTATCGCAAGCGGACGGGATCTGCGCTCCATGATAAACGCCGCGCCGAGTGCCGCTATCATGTAGAATTCGCCCAGCATCGCGCCCAATATCATAAAAGCGTCGAGGACCGGGTTGCCGGATGCGCCGTTGATGGCTTGGAGAAGGTCGAGGTCGAATGTCAATTTATCGATTAAAATAGGGATTGGGAGTTGAAAAGGTTTTTTACCCGTACCGGTGGACGAGCAGGCCGGAACGCAGCTTGGGCTCGAACCAGGTGGACTTGGGCGGCATGCAAAGGCCTGCGTCCGCGACCGCCTGAAGCTCCTCTATTGAAGTGGGGAACATCGCGAACGCGGCTGCCATCTCGCCGGAGTCGACGCGGCGCTCCAGTTCGCCAACGCCCCTTATGCCGCCGACGAAGTCGATGCGGCCATCCGTGCGCGGGTCGCCTATTGCCAGTATGGGCGAGAGCAGGTTCTCCATGAGTATGGAAACGTCGAGGGATTTTATCGGGTCGTTCGGATTGAAGGTGCCCTGCTTTGGCATGAGCAAAAACCACTCGCCGTCAAGATACATCGAAATCGTGTGCGGCGCGAACGGCTTTTTCTCCTCGTATCCGTCCTCTATCTCGAACTTCTCTGCAACCAGCTCTATGAACTCGTCGGGTGTCATGCCGTTGAGGTCCTTTACGAGCCTGTTGTATTCCATGATGTTGAGGTCGTCGCCGGGGAAGACGACCGCAAGGAAGAAGTTATACTCCTCGCTGCCGGTGTGGGCCGGGTTTGCCTCTTTTCTGCGCTTTGCCACGAGTGCGCCGGTCGCGGCGCGGTGATGGCCGTCCGCGATATAGGTCGCGGGGATGCGGGAGAATATTCCGGCTATCCGCTCGTTGTCGGCGGAGTCATGAACCTTCCAGACCGTGTGCCTTACACCGTCCGTGCTCGTGAAGTCGTATACCGGCTGCCCCCCCGTGACCCTGCCGACCGCCTCGTCGAGTTCCGCGTTTCGCGGGCTGAAAAGGAAAACCGGCCCCGCGTTGGCGTTTATCGCTTCCGTGTGCCTGATGCGGTCGTCCTCTTTTTTCTTGAGCGTGAACTCGTGCTTCTTTATCCTGTCCGCCCAGTAGTCGTCTGCGGACGCGCAGCCGACGACGCCGGTCTGGGTGTTTCTGCCCATCGCCTCGTTGCCGACCTCGCGGTAGACGTAGAAGCTTCCCTCTTCGTCCATCGCCATAAAACCGCCGTCGATTAGCTTGCGGAAGTTCTCGCCCGCCTTCGCATAGATTTCCGGAGCGTAGGGATTCGTGGATTCGGGAAGGTCTATCTCCGGCTTCACCACGTGCAGGAACGAAAGCCCGTTGTCCCCCGCGATGACCTTCGCCTCCGCGGAGTTCACCACGTCGTAGGGAAAACTCGCTATCATGGAAGCGAGACCGTTGTCTTTGGGCCTGAGCGCCTTGAATGGCTTGAATGTGACCATTTTTTCCACTGCTCCAAGTAGTATTTAGGAGGGAAATCAAAATGAGGGATAAAAAGGGTTGGGTGGAAAATTAAATTTCTGAATCGGTAAGTTTCGCAAAATCCAAAACGTGATTAAACGCCCCACCAAATTGTTTCAAATCACCATAAGTAAAAAATCTAGATAATGCTCTTGTAAACTTGTTACACAATTTCTTCAAACACTCGTTTAAATTTTCACACGTTCCGTCCTTTAATAAATTCTCCTCAATTTCATCTATTAAGTTATATGGGCTGTCGGTGTTTGCGGGTGCACCGCATATCATATTAATATTGTAATATCTTGAACTCTTACCAAAATCAGATAGCAATTTCAAAAAACTATCCAACGTTTTATCATTTTTTAGAAATTCCAAATCATTTTTACAATGTATATTGCACAAAGAATAATTCATTTTATCCGGATACCCCACAGCTTGCTGTGGGGAGGACTCGTAGCAAAAGCAGTTAAACCACATTACGAATTAACTGAGGCTGACTATTAATACCAAAAAAAGCCTAAAAAGAGGAATCCCGTCCAATCTTTTGATTAATGATTTTGTGATTGGCAGAAATTCATTGCCATTTT
>PGXE01000130.1 GCA_002838935.1 Thermoplasmata archaeon HGW-Thermoplasmata-1
GAGCAAAAACCGGATTTGCTCGTGCTGGCAGGCGACATTACTACTTTCGGCCCTGCAAAATTCGCGTCCGACTTTCTTAGGCGCGTTCCGGTGAAAATCTTTTCAGTTCCCGGAAACTGCGACACGCCCGATGTAATCAAGGCGCTCGATTCCGGAAATTCGGTATGCATTCACAGGAAAAGCGCGGAATTCCGGGGAATGAAATTTGCGGGCTTCGGCGGGTCGCAGAGAAACCCCGCACCTTATGTCACGCCTCTGGAATACGACGAATCGGAGATACTGGAGTGCCTTGGCAAAATAGCCGGCGGCGCCGCAGTTGTCATAACCCATTCGCCGCCTGAAGGCATTCTTGACTCGCCGGACGGCTACCGTCACATAGGAAGCAATTCGGTGCGCCAGATCGTGGAAAAGTTCCGCCCTCCGCTTGCAATATGCTCCCACGTCCATCAGTGCGCCGGGGTTGTAAGATGCGGCGAGACTACAGTGGTAAACTGCACGATGGGCGAAGGAAGCGGCGGGGCGATAATCAATATCGGCGAGAAAGGCGAGGTAACGGCAAAACTGCTCTGATTACTGAATCTTGGTGACGCCGAAAAGATTCATCATATCGGCATATTTGGGCATTCCCACAAGCGTTTCGGTGCTGCCTATGCCTTCTACGTTCTGTATCTTCGCCACCACCGTAGCCAGCATCCTGTTCAACTGCGTGCCGCGCACTACGGCCACGATGTCATACCTCCCTGTGACCATTGCGACCTCGTCCACGTTCTTAATTGTCTCCAGGGCATCAGCGACGCTCGCCACCTTTCCTGCCTTTACCCGGATGAGAACGAATATCGTCTCCGGGGGTTTTGTTTTCAACTCCATAATATCAAATGAGATATGCACGCCGTCCTATAAAAATGCTGCGCAAAAAACACAAAAACAAAGCAATAATGAAGAAGAATCAAGAAAAAGGTGTTGGGATTGGCCCACTGTCGCAGGTGCTGCGTCGCTTGAGGCGCTTAGCGATACCTCTGCGGCTTTTGAGTTATAGCGCAGGACAGAACTATATGATTAGTATTTCTGCCTGCGCACATAGTAAAAGATGCTTTGCGCAATCAAGGCATTGCGTCTTTTACTATAAACCGCCGAACGTGCATCTTCCAGGTTTTAGATGCTGACCTTGTACGGGTGTTCGTACTCCCCTGTATTTTATGTCACGGGGCTGACCGCCTGTTGGTAGGCTTACCTGCCCTTTGGGTCTGAGGGCGTACCCGGCAATTTTTTTAGCGGTGATTTGGCCTAACACCGGCAGACATTACTGCATAGCCCGGTTGACGATCCGGACGAACGGGAAGTTTTTCTACAGTTTTACTTTCAAACTGCCGAAGCGTTTTCCTTCGGAGCCCAGTCAGTTGTGGTCTGGCTGTGGACCACCCACTCTTTCCGGGGGTGAGTCTCCCTGATGCTTTTTCGTTCCTTGCGGAAACGCCATCGTTGGCAGACGCGGACCCAACACCATCTGCTAGAGATAATATCGGACGCTACTCCGAGCCGCGCCGAGGCGCATCAGCCTTCCTGCATTTCCCGCAGGATGGTATCCGACTGCACACCAGATAATGCGTCCCATCGGATGAACGCACTACCGCTCACAACCTCGCGATCGTGAGCATAATATGTATGGCGCGCGTGGTATATAATCGTTGTTAGACAAGTCTACTTTTTGCCATACGTGATGGCAAGCAGTTGGCAATTTTCATCCAGAAATTTGCAAAAAAATGAAAGAGCGTTGAAAAATATGCGAAAATGCAGTAAATTTCATTCCAAAAAATAATGAATAAAAATCAGGCCATTTCCTCGAACGCCTCGCGGAACATTCTGCGGAAATCGTTTAGAGTTCCCGCGTTCTCTATCCTTATGTCCGCTTTTTCAATCAGTTTCCCGAGACCCCACGAAAGCTCGCGTTCGTCGCGCTTTTTGCATTCTTCCGGATTCTGTGGCGCGTCGCTCCTTCCGCGATTTATCAGGCGCTCGCATCTGACTTCGAACGGCGCATCTATTGCAACCAATTTGAAAATCGGGAAAACCGATTTGAAGAAATCCGCCTCCTCGATGTTCCGCACGCCGTCGATGATTATGCATTTCGGAATTTGAGATTCGTAATTCGCGACTCGAGATTGTGGTAGGTATGAGGGATGAGGATTGAGGTGTGAGGGATTCGAGACTCGAGATTGTGGTAGGTATGAGGGATGAGTAGTGAGGGATGAGGATTGAGGCATGAGGGATGTTCCCTCGATGCTCGCTACTCTCCCCTCGATTCT
>PGXE01000131.1 GCA_002838935.1 Thermoplasmata archaeon HGW-Thermoplasmata-1
TCCCTGTATTCCTCAAGCGGCGCGAGCGTCCCTGACATATGGATTGACGAGCGGCATTCCAGCAGCGGCTTTGCCGCTACTGAAGGGTCGAGGCAGTAAACTTCCATCTTTCGCTTTTTCGCCTCCTTGGAAATAAGGTGCGCCCACTGCGACGGCTCGGCGTTCGTCCACTCGATTATGAACAAGCCGATGTGCCGAAGATAGGAGCGCGGCAGCTTTCCGTGCGCCTTTCGCCGCTCGCGCACCGCTTCGCCGATTGCGATCAGCGCCGAACATATTTTCTTCAAGTCGTTGCTGGTGCAGCGCATCCCGGACATCAGCATTGCCTCGAAGTCGCCGGGCGGGACTACGCCGTCCTCGTTTCCCTCGAAAATCCAGTCTTCGCATAGCTGGCGCAGCGCCGACGCGCATCTCTGGCAGAATGCCGACGCAGGAACGCCTTCCTTGACTTCCGGGTCGCCTATCTCGCGCGCCTCCGCCTCCGCGAGAGAAAGCACGTTTTCAGTAAGCTCGCCTGACACGATTTCGCGGCAGTAGTCCGGCAGGTTGTGCGCCTCGTCCGCTATCACCACAAGGTCTTCGATGCCTGTTCCCATGCGCTCTAACAGAATGGCGCGGAGGTGGGGCTCAAAGAAGTAGATGTACGGTGCAACGACAACGAGCGCCTGCGGCAAAAGAAGTTTCGTCGCTTCGTAGGCGCACGTTCCTTTTTTTGCGCACCAAATGGCGAATTCCTCGGCGGTGGGCAGGTGGCGTCTTGCGAATTCCGCCGCTTCCCGCATATCCTGCTCATAGAGCCGCGCGTAGTGCCTGCATCCCTTTTCCGGAGCCTGCTTTCCAATATCCAGCGCGTCCTGCGTCCTGCGCTTTCGCTGCGAGCAAAAAAGGGAAAGTTCCTCCGGCGATCCGTGCAGGAGTTCGGAATCCTCCTTTGCGAGAGAGCACAGGTTCCTGCGTCCCTGGATTGCAAGACATAGAGCCGTTTCGCCTGGACTTGCGGCGCCAGCGGGCGGCACCGGACTTTTGCCGAGCTTTTCCATTATTTTCCTTGCTTCCAGTACGACCTGCTGTTCCTGCGCGTTTGTGCGGACGAGATACAGGATTTTCTTGCCGGAGGCGAGAGCGAATTCAATGGAAGGCGCGAGCGCGCATACCGTTTTTCCTGTTCCCGTTCCTGATTCGAAAACAAGATGCTCTCCCGCCCCGAGCGCATTCGATACCGATTCGACAATCTCCTTCTGCCCTTTCCGGAATTTGTATGGGAAAATTTTGGTCATGTTATTCATCTGTATACTTGACGAAAACCGACAATAAAGGAAAAAGAGAAGAAGGAACGTCTCCTCTTTCTCCTTCATATTTATTGTCAGAACATATCAAGAATGCCAAATCAGTACCCGTCGCAGTAAAGCGCGTCGTTTCCCTTGCTCTTCTTAGTTGGTCCGGGAAGTATTCTTACCTTCCGCCCTTCTATTTTCAGGCGCCCCTCTGCGAATAACTGAACGGCGCGCGGGAGGATTTCATGCTCCCTGACGAGTATGCGGTCTGCCAGAACGTCGGCGGAGTCGTCGTCCTTTACCGGCACCGCCGCTTGAAGAATTATCGGGCCGTGGTCGCATTCTTCATCCACGAAATGGACTGTGCATCCGGAAATTTTTACGCCGTGGTCGAACGCCTGCTTCTGTGCGTTCACGCCGGGAAACGACGGCAGGAGCGCCGGGTGGATGTTGATTATCTTTCCGTAATGTTTCCTTACGAACCCGGGAGGCAGGAGCCGCATATAACCGGCAAGAACTACAAGGTGTATTTCCCGCTCGTCGAGTATCTTTGCTATCGCGTCGTGATATTCGTCGCGCCCCTTTCCCTTCGGATCGAGGAATACTGCTTTTATCTTGTACTTTCTGGCGCGCTCGAGCGCGTATGCGTCGCTCCTATCCGAAACGACCAACTCCACTTTTGCGTCTATGTCGCCGCGAAGCGAGGCGTCTATGATTGACTGAAGGTCTGTGCCGCGCCCGGAGGCAAGCACCGCCACTTTTATTTTCCTTTGTTCTGATGGATTCACGAGCACACCGCCCGTAAATCGTATGGATTGTATTAAGGGTTGTGCGGCTGGCGGATTGCGAGGAGGTCGGGTGCCAGTACTTCCGAAACCTCTTTTGAATCTCTTGGGGATTTAGCCGAATCGTGTCAAACTCTATACAAATTCACAGAATATCCTATAGTACTGCCGGAAAA
>PGXE01000028.1:0-14678 GCA_002838935.1 Thermoplasmata archaeon HGW-Thermoplasmata-1
TTCCAGTTCAACCATCAATAGTTAATTCGTAATGTGGTTTAACTGCTTTTGCTACGAGTCCTCCCCACAGCAAGCTGTGGGGTATCCGGATAAAATAAACTAACCAAAAAATCAAAAATAAATATTCGTTTGGTGGATTATACTATGAATGATATTCTTGAAAAAACATTCGAAATGCCACTCATGCTTCGTGAAAGAAAAACGGGGCGGGTGCTGGCGATTGTTGGCGGAATCGTTCTCGCTGTAGGTATAATCCTATTGGCATATGGCCTCTCAAATACGATACGGACACTCCCTAACGAGGATTACCGATCAGAGGAATTCTCAGTAGGCGATTCGAGCATGGTTTCCATACACGCATCTGGAAAAACATCCATAATAATAGCCCTTTCGGTATACTATGGGGAAGTATCCTACGAATTATCCTGTTCCGGAGTAGTCATGACTTCCGGAACCGCAACAAAAGATTCCGGATTCGTGAAAATAATCTCTCAGCCGGGTGCGGATACGTATACCCTCAAAATATCTTATTATGCTGGGGACTTGACACACGGCCTTAAGGCATACTACGGAGCGCAGATATCAGAAACGCCTTTCGAATCCATCCAGCATATATCAACCGCTATCACCGGGGGTGTAATTACGGTCATTGCTGCCCTTGTCATGCTTGCAGGAATAATTGCCGGCATAGTCAACACAACCCACCAAAATAAGTTAAGGAAATTATGGATAAAAGAAAAAGCTAAATGATAACACATTTTTACGAATCTCTACCATGCCGCAGCCGGATCATTTTGCGATTATGATTTATCTCATGGCCGCCCAGAAAGTTCTTCTCGGATGTTATTTTATGCGCTAATCATCGGCCAGAGGAATAACAAAGCCACGAGGTATGCTACGTAACAGCCAAGGATAATTGCGCCTTTCCATCTTTTCCATTCGTATCTGTATCTAAGCAAAACCAGCGTGAGGACCGTTATGCCGAGCATTACCGGAAATGTGAGGCTTATCGTCTGGTCGTCTATGGGCAACGGCCTTGCGAGCGCGGATACGCCGACCACCCATGCGGTATCCCAGATGTTCGCGCCGATGACGTTTCCTACGCCCATGTCGCCAAGACCCTTTCGCACGCTCATTATGGCGGTTACGAGTTCGGGCAGGGAGGTTCCGACTGCGATAAGCGTCAGGCCGATTATAACGTCCGGCACGCCAAACGCCCTTGCCATCGACTCCCCGGATATTATGAGAAGGCGGCTTCCGCCCACGACGCCGGCCGCACCTACAAGGAAGAGGATAACGTTCTTTTTGAGGTTCTTTCGCGCTTCCGTTTCCTGTGGAAAGATGCGATGCGGCGCTCCGTCTTCATACTTGGGTTTTGCCTGACGAAAACGCCGGATTATAAAGAACATATAAGCAAGGAACAGGACCACCAGTATCGCACCGTCGATGCGCGAGATGGTGCGGTCAAGCGACAGGCCGAAGAGGGTCGCGCCCATTATCACCAATACGACACCGTCCTGCGAAACCACGTTGCGCGTTGTCGGGACGGTTTTCATTATTCCAAGGATGGCGAGTATGAGGCCTATGTTGCATATGCACGAGCCGACAGCGTTGCCGACCGCAAGGCCGCTGTTTCCTGATGCGGACGACATCACGGACACCATGAACTCCGGCGAGGTGGTTGCAAATGAAACGAGCGTCAAACCCATGACGATGTTCGATACTCCTAGCGCAAGACCGATGCCTTTTGCCCCGTCCGTGAAAAGGTCCCCGCATTTTATGGTGATTGCTATCGCGACAAGGAATACTATTATGGCAAGCCACAGCGGCAGTATCATGCGGTTGAATCCAAAAGACGCTTTATTACTCTTTTGCAGGCGGGAGCGATGCGGCCGGCGCGTTTCCTTGCGCGGAAGAAGCCTTCGCCTTTCTTGATTCTATCGGATAGAACAAAGGAACGACCACCATCGTCGCAATAAATGTCACGAATATCGCGAGCGCAGTTGCTATCATCGCCTTTCTGACCATCAAATCCGAAATTCCGATAAATATCATAAACGCCCCGAAGTCTGTCAACGCCGAATAGAATACGGCCTTGCCCACATAGCCGTAGCACTCTGCCCGATTCCCCGAATGCTCTATGTTCCAGATTAGATGCACGGCGTAGTCGCTGCCGAGCGCGATTATGAATATGAGGGGGAGCATCATCGTGACCGACAGGCCGATGCCAATTATCGAAAGGATGCCGTACCACCAGATGGAAGAGAGCGCGACAACGAGAACGACAGCCGAGGTTGCGCGGGGGCTTTTCGTAAGCAAGAAGAGGATGATGCCGACAGCGACAAGGGATACGATGCCCATGTAGTTGACCCACGGCATCTCTTCGGAGATGAATAGATATGAAAAGGCGGTGGGCCCGAAGACAGAAACCTTTACATCCCCAGGAGGAGAGCCGCCGTAATCCCCGTTGGTCTCGTCCACGACCCGCCATATCGAGTTCCACACCCTCTCTGCATCCTCGTAGCTGCCTTCCTGTGCGGTCTGGAAGGTGAGGAGCGCGATATCATAGTCCGGATAGGGAATGAAGAAGGAGGCGTAGTTTGCCATCGGGCTACTGAAGAGGTCGTCCATGGTCTGTTTTATCTCCTCCTGCGTTTGAGGATAGGTGGATCCGGGGAAAAACGCCTCCTGTCCCATGTTGAGCGCGCCCCCGGCGGTGCCGTCCTTTACTGCGACGTAGCCTGCCACCAGCCTTGTTATCGAGGCGGTCTGGGTCGCGGCCAGATCGGCGTCGTTCCTGAGGTTTTCCTCCAGCCTGTCGAGGTAGTCGTGCACCGCGGGCTGCGTCGCGTCGCCTTCAAGCACTATCATGTTGGTGACGCTTCCCGCGTCGTTCTTCCAGAACACCTCGTCTATCCAGTCGTGGTCGTCGCGCAGGCGGTGGCCCGGCGGGTAGTTGAGTTCGGGGTCCCCGAACGCCTCCACTTTAAGAGCCGGGGTGAATGCCGCCAGAACGAACGTGGCCAGGGCAAGGGAAATAATGCCGAGTGCCGGCTTTCGGTTGACCCATCTGGCTATCGCAGGGAAAACGCGCAGCGAGGTCTTGCTCTTTCTTGTGGGTTTCTTGGAAGCGGTGAGGGCGAGAAGAGCAGGGAGATACGTTATGGTGAGCAGGAAGGTCACGGTCATGGCTATGGCGGACACGAACCCGAGCTGGGCCATAAGGACTGAGGGTGAAAAGACCATCATGAGTAGGCCAATCACGGTCGTCAGGGTCGCGATGAGCATTGCGAGGCCTGCCCTCGAACCGCTTGTCTCGAAGGCTTTTTCGATGCCGAGCCCCTTTCCCCGATGCTCGAAATATTCCCCTATCATATGGATGGAGTAGTCTATCCCGTTCCCGAGTATGAGGGGCAGTATGGCCAGATTAAGGGCGCTGAAAGGTATCCCGGCATAACCCATCAGGCCTATTGTCCAGATGCCGCTCATTATCAGCAGCGTGAGGGATGCGAGCATCGCCCTCGCGTTCCTGAACGCCAGGAATATAGCGAAAACTATGAACACGAACACCATCGGGCCGAGCAGGCTTATGTCCCTGCCAAGCACCTTTGCGGCGTAGGCGTCGGTGACCGGAGTGCCAAAGACCGGCACCTGGTCCAGATCGAAAACGTCGAACTCCGCGTGCTTTGGCGCCCACGCCCTGTATTCATCCACGAGCCGGTAGATAGTTTCCCCTATCTCTATGTGGGTCAGGTTCTCCCGGTCGAAGAAGATGACGGTGTAGAGCGAGCGGTGGTCAGGGGAGACCGTGTCGTCGTAGGCAGGGTCCACCATTACTCCCTGCCAGGCGTAGTAATACTGCATTTCCCCCTCAGGGTCTGTCCCTGGCATGGAGAATGCCTCTGGCTGCGGCTCCCGCACCCCGGGTATGCCGGAGTTGGTCCAGTTGAGGGTCTTTACGATGGTGGCTATGTTTATGAAATAGCGGGCATCGGAACGCTCCTCGACAAACTGGCAGAACTCCTCGATGCCCCGGACGTAAACCTCGTCCAGGACGTCGCTTCTGTTCGCTTGCGTCATGCGATAGGGGAGCTTCTCGTTTGCGGCGTCCCACTTGGATTCGTCGATGGTGAAAAACGGTTCAGTGAATTCATAGAAAAGGGCGAACTCCCTGGAAATATTGTGCGCCGCGAGCGTGTTCGGGTTATCTCTGGGTAGTATATTCACCATGTTGCTCGAAGTGTTGACCAGCGCCATCCCGCCGACCATCACCAGGGTGCAGGCCGATATCAGCGCAATTATTGCGTGGGGATGGCTGGCGGAATAGAGGGACATCCTCGAAATGATTTTTCCCAATTTTTTAGCCGGCTTCATCCCTGCATCGGCCGGATTCACCCCTGCATCGGCCGGCTTCATCCCTGTCCCGCCTCCGTGAATTCGGAGTCCAAACCCATTGCGCGGGACTGCCCGGAAACCTTGTCTCTCAGCGGATAGAACATAGGCACTACAATCATCGTAGCTATGAAAGTTATCAATATGGCTATGGCTGTTGCCATCATCGCCTTCTGCACCATCATGTCCGTGATATTGGCGAATATTATGAAGGCACCAAAGTCGGTCAGTGCCGAGAAGAATACTGCCTTGCCCACATAACCGTAACAATCCTCCCTGTTGCCCGAATGCTCCATGTTCCAGATAAGGTGCACGGCGTAGTCGCTGCCGAGCGCGATTATGAATATGAGCGGAAGCATCATCGTGACCGACAGGCCTATGCCGATTATCGAAAGGATGCCGTACCACCATATCGACGATAACGCCACCACTGCGGTCACTGCGCCGACTGCCTGCAGATTCCGGGTCAAAAGGAGCAGGATGAGGCCGACGGCTATGAGGGAAGCTATCCCCATGTAGTTGACCCAGGGCATCTCCTTGGAAATGAAAAGGTAGGAAAATGAGGTGGGTCCGAAGAGGGCGACCTTTGCGTCCACGGGAGGGACGCCACCATACTCCTCGTTGGTCTCATCTATGACGCGCCAGACGTTATTCCAAACGCGCTCCGCATCCTCGAAGGTGTCGCCCTGCTGGGTCGTGAACGCAAGCACCGTGATGTCGTAATCTTCTGGAACCAAAAGAAACGAGGCGTAATTCGCCATAGGGGTGTCGAACATCTCATCAAGCATCTCCTTCATCTCATCCTGGGTTTTTGGGTAGGTGGTGCCGGGGGCAAGGGTCTCCAGCGCAATGTTCGGGATTGCTCCCGCGGTACCGGTTCGTATGGCTATGTAACCCCTGAGCACCCGCGTTATGGACGCGGTCTGGGTGGCGGAGACATCGGGGTCGTTTACGAGGTTTGACTCCAGCCTGTCCAGGTATTCGTGGAGAATCGGTTCGGTTGCGTCCCCTTCCACGATTATCATATTGACGACGCTGCCGTTCTCGTTCTTCCAGAAGACGTTGTTTATCCAGTCGTGGTCGTCGCGCACCCGATGGCCCGGAGGATAGTTGAGTTCCGGATCCCCGAACACCTCCATCTTCATGCCTGGGAGGAAGGCGGTCAGGACAAGGGTGACTACCACCAGCGAGACTATCCCCAATGTGGGTCTGCGGCTGACGAAGCGGGCGACCGAGGGGAATATGCGCCATGAACTCTTATCATGACGATTGAAACGGGCCGCGTCGGTAAGTGTCAATAGGGCAGGAACAAAAGTGAGCGTGAAGAGAAATATGACAATCATTGCTATGGCTGAAACGAATCCGAGTTGCGCCATCAGGACGGATGGGGAGAATACCATGAGCATTAACCCTATGACTGTCGTGAGGGTGGCTATGAACATGGCGAGGCCTGCGCGGTAGCCTGTCAGCCCGAAAGCTTCAGCAGCGTTCATCCCCTTTTCTCTATGCTCGATGTACTCCCCGACCATGTGGATCGAATAGTCTATGCCGTTGCCGAGGATGAGGGGGACGATGGCAAGGTTCAGGGCGCTGAACGGGATTTTAGCATAGCCCATCAAGCCCAGTGTCCAGAAGAAGCTCATGATGAGAACCAGTATCGAAACCATCATCCCGGCCGGGTTCCTGAACGCCAGAAAAAGCGCCACGAGTATGAAAAGTATCGCGAGGGGGGTAAGCAGGGCTATGTCCGCACCAAGCACCTTTGCGGCGTAGGCGTCGGTGGCGGGCACTCCCATAACCGCTATCTGTTCCAGGTCAAAAACATCGAACTCCGCATGCTCCGGCGCCCACTCCCTGTATTCGTCGATTACCTTATAGGTGGCGTCGCCGACCCCGAGGTGTGACATATTGCTCATGTCAAACATGACCATGGTGAACATGCAGCGGCGGTCGGGGGCGACCGTCTCATCGTAGGCCGGGTCAACCTGGAGACCCTGCCAGTCGTAGAAGTACTGCACCTCTCCAGCAGGGTCGGTGCCAGGCATCGCAAAGGCGGCCGGGTCAGGCTCGCTCACGCCCGGCACTGCCGAGTTGGTCCAGTTGACGGTCTTGACCAGATTGGCCACATTGATAAAATATTTGGTATCTGAACGCGAGGCCATGAATTCGCAGAACTCCTCTAAAGCCCTGACGTAAACCTCGTCGAGCGCGTCGCTGGCATTCCCCTGCGTCATGCGGTATGGTAGCTTTGCGTTCGCTGCCTCCCACTTCCCCTCGTCAATGGCAAAGTGCAGTTTGACAGAATCGTAGAATATGGAAAAATCACGGGAAACGTTTAGGGCCGCATTGGTGTTCGGGTCGCCCCTTGGAAGTATCTTGACGAGGTCGCTCGATGTTTCCAACTGGAAGATGCCTCCCGCCATCACTATCGTAAAAACCGCGATGACGGCAATCACCCTATGGGGATGGCTGGCGGAATAGAGTGACAGGGATGAGAGGGCGCGTCCCAGCTTGTTGGCTAATTTCATTGTTTCATAATGTGAAACACAGCGGGTTTTAAAAAATCTCTTTAACGCTTTTCGGCAAAATGCATAATGAATTGGGTGGACGTCACGTCAATGGCAAACCTGTCCGTTTTCCTGCTGCAAGGGCCATGCCGGCTACAGATTCTTCCCAGGTTGCACGACGGCAAAAGAAGCGGTCTCGTTTTTCCCTTTAATTTTTCCTATGGGATAGAACAACGGCACCACGCACATCGTGGCAAGGAACGTTATCAATATCGCAAGGGCGGTTGCGAACATCGCCTTTTGAACCATCAAATCGGCTATCGCCGAAAATATGCAAAAAGCGCCAAACGTGGTGAGCGCCGAGAAAAATATAGCCTTGCCCACATAGTTGTAGCAGTCTGCCGCGTTTCCGGATTGCTCGATATTCCATATGAGGTGAACCGCGTAGTCGCTGCCAAGGCAGATGATGAATATCAACGGCAGCATTAACGTGACCGAAAGGCCGATGCCGATTATGGACAATAGGCCGTACCACCATATGGAGGAAACGGCCATCACGGCTGCGACGGCGCCCACCGCGACCGCATTCCTCGTCAGGAAGAGGAGAATTATACATATTAATATGAGCGATATAACGCCTATATAGTTGACCCATGGCATCTGCCCGGATATGAAGAGATACGAAAACGATGTCGGTCCGAAGATGGATATTTTCGTACCCATCGGCGCACTGCCGCCATATTCCGCGTTGGTCTCGTCTATGACCCTCCACACCTCGTTCCAAACCCGCTCTGCTTCCTCGAAACTGTTGCCCTGCTGCGTTGTGAAAGCAAGCAATGCTATGTTGTAACCGTCCGGTGCGAGAAGGAAGGATGCGTAGTTGGCGACAGGGTTTGCGAACATGGCGTCAAGTATCCCCTTGAGCTCTTCCTGCGTCGTCGGATAGGAAGAACCGGGCATTATGCCTTCCTGGGCCATATTGCCTGCCGCGCCCGCCGTGCCCTGCTGTACCGCTATATACCCCTTTACGACCCGCGTTATTGACGCTGTCTCGGTGGCGCTTACCGCAGTGTCCCCTCTCAGATTGTTTTCCAGTGTATCCATATACGTATGGAGTTCCGGCTGGGTCATATCGCCTTCGAGGACTATCATGTTTATGACGCTATCGCCCCTGCCCCCCCAGAAAACCTCGTTTATCCAGTCGCGGTCATCCCGAAGGCGGTGGCCGGGTGCATAATTGAGTTCCTGGTCCCCGAACACCTCGGTTTTGAGTGATGGCATGAAAGAGGCCATAAGCAGCGTCGTGAGTATTATCGCCGCTATGCCGACCGCAGGCCTCCGGTTTATCCACCTGACAATAGCAGGAAAAGTAACACGCGATTTTCGCGTCCTCTTCTTTCGGATGCCTTTTTTTCCGGTCAACGTAAGGACTGCGGGTATGAAGGTTACCGTGAATAAAAAAGTAAGGCTCATCGCTATGGCAGAGATGAAGCCGAGCTGCGCCATCAGGACCGACGGCGATAGGACCATGAGCGTAAGCCCTATGATGGTGGTAACGGTCGCTATCAGGAGCGCGAGACCAGCTCTAAAGCCGCTCATGGCGAACGCTTCGGCGTTGCTCTTTCCATTGTCGCGGTGTTCTATGTACTCGCTCACCATATGGATGGAGTAATCTATGCCGGTTCCCAGTATGAGTGGTATTATCGCCATGTTGAGGGCGCTAAACGGTATCCTGGCATAACCCATAAGGCCGAGCGTCCAGATGAAGGTCATCACCAGCATGGAGATGCATATCAGCATCGTCTTGAACTCGCGAAACGCAATCAAGACCGCAATCACGATGAAACCGATTACGAGCGGCGAGAGAAGGGAGATGTTGTCGCCAAGGGTCTTCGAAGCGTAGGCGTCGACCGCCGGAGTCCCGGAAACCGCGATGGCGTCGAGCGAAAACACGTCGTATTCGGCGTGCTCCGGCGCCCAAACCTTGTATTCGTCGACCGCCAGGTACACACTGTCCCCGATGCCGATATGGGTGGTGTTTCCCATGTCGAACATGAGTATGGTAAAAAGGGATTTGTGATCCGGTGAAACCGTGTCTTCATACGAAGGGTCTGCCCTGAGCGCCTGCCAACTGTAGAAGTACTGAAACTCCCCGACTGCATCCGTGCCCGGCATCGAGAAGGCCGCATCGTCAGCAGCCTTCACTCCTGGTATCGCGGAGTTGGTCCAGTTTACTGTCTTTATAACCGACCCAAGATTTATTGAATACCGCACGTTGCATCTCGGCTGCAGAAATCCGCAAAACTCCTCCATTGCCCGCACGTAGACCTCGTCCAGGGCGTCGCCGCTGTCAGGGGTCGTCATCCGGAAAGGCAGTTTTGCATTGGCCGCCTGCCATTTGGTTTCGTCTATCGTGAGATACACTTTGAGGCAGTCATAGAAAAGGGGGAATTGATCGGAAACGTTGTGCGCCGCAAGTGTGTTTGGGTCGTTTCGCGGCAGTATGTTCACCATGTTGCTGGACGTTTCCAGTTGCAGTATGCCGCCTGCCGCAAGGAGCGTGCATATCGATATTACGATAACGACCTGCTTGGGCCTGCTTGCGGAATACAGCGACAGGGAGGATATCGCATCGCCCAGCTTATTGGCAAACTTCATTTTCGTCAGTCTATGAAATGAGAAATCTTTTAAAAATCTTCTTTAACGTTATTTCGGCAAATTCCGATACGCGGAGCGGGTGACGTTATGCATTACACGATTATGCGCGATTATATCGGATATCCGAAGCGCGGGTGTCAAAAGGACGGACCCGAAAAAACATCTTTTGAAATCAAAGCTTTTAACTGCGAATCGCGATTAGCTGTGCAAAGACAAGAGAGGTGATGCGAGATGGATGAATCCGGCTTGAAAAAGGTGCTTAATCGCTGGGATCTCGTGGGGCTGAACATAGTCGCCATCGTGGGATTGCGCTGGCTTTTGACCTCGTCCGCGATAGGACCGAGTTCGATAGTTCTGTGGCTTGCCGCATTCGCCATGTTCTTCATACCGCAGGCCTTTGTGGTCGCCGAGCTTTCATCCTCGTGGCCGCAGCAGGGAGGGATATACGCCTGGACAAAACTCGCGATGGGGGATGCTCACGGCTTCATCGCGGGATGGTGCTACTGGACGAATAGCTTCATCTATTTCCCGACGCTGCTTTTCTTTCTTGCGAGAAACGCCGCATGGATGTGGGGCGGCGACCTGCCGCAGCTTTACGTGACGGCCGCATCGGTGGCGCTTCTATGGGCGGTCGCGGGCGCGAGCATTCTCGGCCTTAAGACCGGGCGCTGGTTCCAGAATCTGGGCGCCGCGGTGACTTTCATCGTGGCTGCCATGATAATCGGATTCGGGCTCCTTTCGCTCAATTACCACCCGCCCGCAACCGAATTTTCGGGTTTCGCACCGCGCGGCGGCATGGGCACCATATCATTCTGGAGCGCGATGTGCTTCGCATTCGCCGGCCTTGAATTGCAGTCCATGATGGGCGGAGAGATAAAGAATCCGAAAAGGTCGATACCGTTTGCCATCGTGGTGGCGGGGCTTATCGTGACAGTCATCTACATCGCGGGAACGGTGGCGCTGATGCTTGCTGTCCCAAACAGCGAGATAGACATAATCGGCGGGATACCGCAGGCGATAGCAAGCGTCGCATCGTCTGCAAACATACGATTCTCATCGAGCGTGGTCGCGGCGCTGATAACGGTAGGCGGGCTTGGCGGCGTGCTGGCCTGGTTTTCGGGCACTGCGAGAATACCGTTTGTCGCGGGTCTCGACCGCAAGCTTCCGGCAAGCATGGGAAAATTGCATCGGAAATTCGGCACGCCGCACGTTGCGATAATCGCGCAGGCCTCGATAGTTACCGCACTCATAATCATAAGCAGCATAGGCGCATCGCTCATGGAAGCCTATCTCACCCTGGTGAATGCGACAATCGTCCTCTGTTTCATACCCTATCTCTACATGTTCGCCTCCGCGCTCATACTCCGCTCGAAGATGCCGGACGTAAAACGCGAGGTGAAAATGCCGCTTGGGGATTTCGGCGCAGGTTTCTTCCCGTCGCTTGGCTTCATAACTGTCCTCCTTGCGATATTACTTGTATTCGTATATCCCGGCGTGATTGAGAACAGGCTTGTCTACGAGGCAAAACTCATAGGGATAACCGGGTTTTTCGTAGTGACCGGAGTGCTGGTCTATTACCGCGAAGGCATCGTAAAGCTGATACGGCGCAAAAGCGATAATAAATCCTAAAAATGCGTTGCGGGTGAAGCCGACGTGCGCATGTGTGCCATTATGTCGACATGGCTATTCCGAAAAAGAACTGGCGATTGCGGCGATTGCCCCAAATACGAAAAAACGTAAAACTCGTTGATATGTGCCTGAAATAGGCCTTCGTCGGCCAAAAATTTATAATGGAGTTATGACCAAACAGAATACGAGGATAACATGGCAGTAGGATTCGTGTTGATAAAAACCCAGCCCGCTACGGAATACAACGTCTACAATGCGCTTTTGAAGATACCGGAAATAAAGGAAACCGTGCCTCTTTTCGGGGAATACGACCTGATTGTGAAAATCGAGGCGCAAACCTTTGACAAGTTGGGCGAGATAATAGTTGAAAAGATACGCTCGATAAAGGGCATAAACGAGACGAAGACCCTTACGGGAACCAAGTTTTAAGCTGGAAAAGCAGATAACCACATACGCACATTCGATAGCATGGGCGTTGGCAGACTTGGTCATTTCACCGTTTTTTTTGCATCGCGCGACGAGCCGCATCATCCGCTTGCAGAACAGCTGGCATCGTTGAAATCCAAACTTGAAGAAGGCGGGGGCGCGGCGAAGGCGTCGCTGAGCGTTAGAAACGGACGCCGGATTGCAATAACTGCAATGAACGATGCGGACGAAAGCGGCCCCTGCCGGATTATCGAAATCGCGGATTACGACCCTGCGCGCGGCAGCATGCTCGTCATCGGGGATGCGGCCCCGCCTCAGGATGCGGCCCTTCACGCCAGCATATATTCGGCAAGGCGGGATGTATTCTCAATCGCTTCAATTGAAGATCCGCATCTGCCGTGCGAAACCGCGGTATCGCAGGACTATCGGCAACGCCACGAGGAATTGGGGCACATCCTGACGCCCGACGCAGAGATTGCTTTTGAAGTGATTTCACGTTTGCGCTACGACCCCTGCGCGGCTGTGCCTTACTGCAATATGCTGATAGCCGTGGGCGCAGACCCAAAAGAGGCTTCAGACCTTTTAGTTGGGCAAAGGGCGCGCGTTATGAGGAGCAGGACATGAAAACAAAAAAAGGCGAAATGCGTTCAGTGTGGAGGTCGAAAGAAACGCTTATGATGATCGACCAGCGCAGGCTTCCGCACTCGCTTGAGGTGTTCGAAGCAAAGACCCTCGAAGATGTGGTTTTTTGCATAAAGGAGATGGTCGTGAGAGGCGCGCCCGCGATAGGGATCGCAGCCGCTTACGGGACCGCCATAGGGATTGCGACAGGGTGCGGGGCCGGGAGGACCTCGACATCGCTCAAATCATCTCGACCAACTGCAATGGACCTTTTTCATGCCGTCGACCATATCATCGAATCGGCGCGTAGCGGCCAAAACTCGTTTATTGCCGCCGACTCCTACTGCGAAGAGGTGGTTGACAAATGCAGGAGCATCGGCCGCCACGGTGCCGGCCTGATAAGGGACGGTATGCGGATACTGACCCACTGCAACGCAGGCGCGCTTGCGAGCGTCGATTACGGCACCGCGCTCGCGCCGCTAAGGGTCGCGCACCAAGACGGGCGGCGCATCTTCGTTTACGTTGACGAAACACGTCCGCGGCTGCAGGGGGCGCTCACATCCTGGGAACTGCTAAACGAAGGCATAGAACACAGGATAATAGCCGACAACGCCGCGGGGTATTATATGCGGGCAGGAAAAGTGGATATGGTCATCGTCGGGGCGGACCGGATAACCGCAAACGGCGATTTCGCAAACAAGATCGGGACTTATGAAAAGGCGGTTTTAGCAAAAGAGAATTCCATACCGTTCTACGTTGCCGCGCCATCGACTACGTTCGACTTTTCGCTTGCGTCCGGCGAATCGATAGAGATAGAAGAACGCGACGAGGCCGAAGTCCTCGAAATTCTGGGAAAACGGATAACGCCGAATGGCGCAAGGGCGCTTAATCCGGCGTTCGATGTGACGCCGGCAAGATACGTTACGGGATTCATAACTGAAAAGGGGATATTCAAACCTGAAGATGTAAAGAGATTCTTGGGAAGTCCGTAAACATGCAGAAAAACATTACAGGAACGGCACCTTCATCCCGACTAGTTTGCCAAACAGTATAAGACTCCCTGTGAGATAACCGAGTATCGCCCCGCCGTTGAGGAGCGGAAGGCCTGCCTGCGGCTTTCCCCTCATCACGAATACCATGAGGACGGAGAAGCCGGCAAGCGTTCCGGCGACAACAGACGTTGCCATCAACACCGCAGAGCTAAGCGCGTATTCCCCGCTCTGCACGACCGCAAAGAAAGATGCGGCTGCGAGTATGCCCGGCATCACAACGTCGCCAAGACCCATGAAAAGCGCATCCCTTTCCTCATCGTCGCGAAGTTTTTCCTTCAGCCCCTTTCGCTCGGCAAGAAACGAGTAGCGCAGGCTCTTGGGTATCACATACAGTATCGGCAGGCGGAGTTCCATCACGGTATCCGCAAGGTCGATCATGTGCTTTGTCTTGTATACGCTTATCGCATCGTATATCGCAAGCGCCACAAGCAGTAGTATCACCAGCGTCACGCCGAGGCTTATGCCGAATATGGCTATCGCGCCCGCCGAGACCATTATGCCACAGATGTCGACGACGTACCATTCCGGATATCTCCACAGGAGAACAACAAGAGCCATACTCAGTGCGCCGGAGATTATTGCGGCATAAAGCGCATCGAGCAGCATGCCGAAAAGCGGGAACATGGCGTAGAACATCGTGGAGCCGACGGCAAGGAGGACTATCACCTGTATCATCCACTTCTTTCCGAACTTGGCTATCAGGAGTATGATTAGCGTGAATACGAGTATTATGCCTATGTAGAACAGCACGTTTGCGGGGTCGTCGGGGTCTTCGAACGCCTGCATGCCAGCTTCGTGAAACGGGCCGATTATCAAGAGGGAAAGAGCGTTCACGACGAGAAACAGGATAGCAAGTGATGCTATCGGTATCGCCTTTCCAAGCCATTCCCTTTTGCCTTTTTTCGCAAGTGCGCTGTCTTCGCCGTCCATTTTATCAGACTCGTGATTGCGTTTGCCTTATTTATCGATTGTTGCCGCATGACAAAAAACGTGCGGAAACGGTTAGCGGATATGCAAATAGATGCGGAATATGCGAAAAAGCAGCGTATGCCGGAGTGCTACACTGGATAAAACAGCAAAAACTTGCGGCGCCATCCGGCTTTTTCCAATGTTCCCCACCCGACCCTTGCTGTAATTCGCAAGATTTAAAGAGATATGTAGTATTCACGGTTTTGAAGTTTTCACGCTGCGGCTGTGATCTAGTGGTCATGATTGGGGCCTTCCAAGCCTCCTACCCGGGTTCGAATCCCGGCAGCCGCACTCACTTTTTCATAATTGGTTATGTTCGTGCGTCTGCCTGTTGGCTTGAACAGCGGCTTTGCCGCTTCGGTTCAAGCCATAGTCGAGGAATCTTTGATTCCGAGATAGCACTAATCCACGATTAGTGCGTGTC
>PGXE01000028.1:14685-24336 GCA_002838935.1 Thermoplasmata archaeon HGW-Thermoplasmata-1
CTTCGGTTCAAGCCATAGTCGAGGAATCTTTGATTCCGAGATAGCACTAATCCACGATTAGTGCGTGTCGCGCGTTTTTCAAACGCGCTCCTCCCCGCACCCGCACTCACTTCGTTCATCTCTTTGGTTTGCGTGCCCTTTCAATTCTCGCCCTCGAAAAGATGGATCGATAATTTCTCAAAGAAGTGGGATTCGCGTGCCACAACGCGATGCGTCTTATATCCTAACTCGAAAACGGTCTTCGATATCGCGTCCGCGTCGTTTAGCGACGAAAACAAAAGGTAAAGCCGCGGCCTCCTACCCACCACATGCATCCAATCTCCAAGCCTGCGCACGAAATCGAGCGTGGCCTCGTTGCCGCACTCGCCCCCGTCGAATGCCTTGTCGAGGTGCCCGGGCAGGTGCTCGTCACCGGCCGTCGGAAGGTATGGGGGGTTGAAGACCACCACGTCGAAGGGTTCTTTTTCCACGTTGTCGAAGAAATTAGACAGTAATGTTCGGACAGAAATTCCGTTAAGCCGGGCATTCCCGCTTGTCAGTTCGACTGCACGGGGATTGACATCGACTGCCGTAACTTTTGCACCCCTCATTGCAAGCGACACTGCGACAAGACCTGAGCCGCAGCCCATCTCAAGGATGCTTTCGCCGCTATTGACCGATACGTTGTTTAGCAGCAAAAATGTGTCGTCGGAAGGTTCGTAGACCTCTGGGTGCGTCCTGTATTTGAGATTCCCGTATTCGTAAACCGGCATTTTCTCACGTTCCGGTTTTTTCGCATATCATGTTCGCAAGTTCCGCAAGCTGTTCAGGTGAAAGATCCTCGGGCCTCTCGTCCAGATATGGCAGCCCCCACATTAATTCGCCAGCCGGGATGCCGTGTGAGGGAATACGGGATATAAACGGGGTGAGACTGTTTCGTATCTTCTTTCGCCTCTGGGAAAACAGCGCGTCCACCATGCCGTAAAATACCTTTTCGTTCGCAAGCTCGAACGGCGGACTCTGTCTTCTGCGAAGCATCACTATCGCGGAATCGACCTTGGGTATTGGCCAATAAGCCGCCGCAGGGACCTTCTCGAGTATCTCGCACTCTGCGACGCAATAAACGTTTACTGTCAGGCGGCCATAGTCCGAATTTCCGGGTTTTGCGGTCATGCGTTCTGCGAACTCCAGCTGATACATCAAAACCGCAATATCGAAGGGATATCCCAGAAGTTTGAATGTTATGGGGGAGCTTATGTTGTATGGAAGGTTTGCAACTACCTTATTAAATTTGGGCAGGGAAAAAAGATCGACTCCAAGCGCATCACCCTCTATTATCCCGACCTCTTTTAGCTCCGGGTCCAATCGAAGCTCGTTCGCAAGGTCCCGGTCGTACTCTACAGCCATCACCTTTCCGGCTTTCGACGCAAGGCGCTTTGTGAGTATCCCGTGTCCCGGGCCTATCTCCAACACGGTGTCCTCCGGTTTTACGTCCGCATAGCGTATCTGCCGGTCAGCAACCCGCGTATCCACAAGAAAATTCTGCCCCAGATGGTGTTTTGGGACGTGGGTATTGCCGATGCCTGCAAGCTCTTTTACAGCACGTTCGACATCATGCCTGCGGTTCTTTTGATAATCGCATTTGCCCTGCGTGTTGCCGCATTTCTGCCTGCTGCCGCCTTTAGAGGACATAAAAAATGTAATGGATTAATGGTTAAAAAGGGTAGGCGGAACTAATCCTGGCGCGCCGGCCTTGTGAAAAGGTGGTACTTCTGGTTCGGTTCGGCAAGCTCGAGTTCGATGCGCTTTGCTATGAGCTTCTCTGGCGAGTGTAATGCATCTACGCGCGCCTCGAGATCGGCAAACGACGCGAACAAGCTCTTTTTCTGCTCATCCACTATCGCAAGCATGGTCTTCTTGCCAAGTCCGGGAAGCAGTTCAAGGGCGTGGAAACGGGTGCTTATCGCCGGCGCCTCGTTGTAAAATCTTACAAAGCGCGAATCGTTCGCCTTCACTATATCCAGTATTATGTAAGGAAGCTCGACGTGGGCGGTGCTCGTAAGTTCTTCGTAGTTCACCCGCCCGCGTATCTTGCTTACCTTGGTTCTGCGCACGGGGTCCTTACCCACGTAGACGCGCTCGCCGATGGTCAGCGGGACATCCGGTTTCGGTATGAGTTCTAGCAGTGCAAACTGGTCCTCCCCCAATCCGTACGCCACCGGTTCCTGCCTGCGCCTGCTTAGATCAGGCTTGCCCTGCGGCAGATAATCCAGTATGTAAACGTAGTCCTCCATCCACCCCACCTACTCGACGTAATATTTTCCAACGGTCTCGATTATCTTTGCTATCTGGGTGTTTTCGAGTGCCGTGCGGTTCTTTGTGAAGATAGCGCGGACGTCATCCTCGTGAAGCGGCAGAAGATCCGCTATCTTATAGGCCTGCTGGCGCGGAACGAATTCAAGCGTGAGCAGTTCTTCCAAAAGCTCGCGGGTCTTGTTGGTCGGAAGCTTTGCAAAACTTTCAGCGTGGTGCAGCGCCTGCTTCTGCTCGTAGTTAAGCTCTTCGCGCTCCGCTACTGCCTTGTTGAGTATGTCCCTGACCTCGGCCAGTGTTACGTATTTATCGTGAGTTTTTTCACTCATTTGACCACAACCTGTAATAAAAGGTAATAGAGTGGCGGCCTTTTTAAGCCACTCTCTTCAGGTGTTCGGCGCGTACGACGAGCGTCTTCGCCTTGCCGCCGACCTTTATGCCGACGATGAACGAGCCGCCCTGCTTGCCGACGACGCTGCCTGTGAAGCCCTGAAAGCGCGGGTGCGGCATGCCCTTGTGGATAGATGGGTCTATCACTATCGCCACCTTTGCCCCCTCGTCGAACTCCTGGAGGGTGTGGGTGATGGGTGTAAGTCCCTTCTGGCGGGGCCTCTTTGTCATTACCTGTCTGCTCTTCGAGCGTATGCCCTTTGATCTCTTAACCATTCTTAGTCACCTTTGATCTAATCGTTTATCGCTATTACGTCCAGCTCATACACGGTTGCCCCAATACCAACCAACCCGGATAGACTCGGCTGCGTCCTTCCCCCGTCGCCGGAAATCAGTTCCTTGATGTAAGTGCCGCTCTCGGCAGTCACCTCTATCTCGGCCTTCTCGCCGTCGAGTGAGAGCAGGGCGATATCCAGCACCGTTCGCCTGCGTACGAGGTCCGACCTGCGGTGCGCTACCCTGGATGGTGTACGCTGGTCTATAGTTCGTGCCCGTAATGCATGAAGTGCTTCATTAAGCTTTCTCTCATTTACAGGAGAGGAAAAAACGACTCTCGCCAAATAAGTCTTGGTATAGTCGGCATCCTTTATGCCGACGACCTCTTTTTTGTCGGAGTAACGCAGTCCGCATATTCCCGCCCTCGATGCGGCGTGCTCGTTTATCCCGGTCTCGAGTTTTGCAAGGTCAAGCGTCCTTATGCGCGGCCTCTTGAGCTCCATCACGCACGGCCTGCCGTTGCCAAGCATCAGCGCGTCTATGTCCTCCCTGCCGGCACCGTGAAACGATTCGTCTTGTGCACATGCGGCATCCATCGCCTTTGCGGTGAGAAGCTCCTCCACGCTCGTCGGGTGCAGCTTGCCGGTGTTGCCGCATCTCGCACAGCCCCTGCCGCGGCAGACCGTGCAGGGCCACTTCGTCTGCGGTATGTCGCGCACGTACTTGCGGTATCTCCCCCAGATGTATAACGAGCGGACATCCGTCTTTATCTCGTCGTATGCGGTATCGAGAAGAAACGTTATGTCCGCATTATCGAAGTCCGTCTCTTTTCCGGTGATCTCAAAAAGCCTCTTTCCAACCTCGCGGTTGACCTCCATGCGGACAGGCTCCGCTTCCGTCAGTCCGAACTCCGACACTATCGCGTTTTCGGATGCTACTATTGATTCATCTATCTTGGAACCCACGAGGAATGTCGCATATTCGTAACCCTCCGCCTTCTTGACAAGGAGGTTTGCAAAATGGTCGATTTCCCCGAGCAGCCCATCGCAAAGCTCGCACTCCCCGATTGGAGCCTTTGGCATAGAACCCGGTGGCGCGGCATCCCTCAAAAGCCCCGCTCTCTCCGCATTGCCGTAGCCGTGGCCCGCCTTGCCGAACATGCGGCCAATGCAGTGGTCGCAAAGGCGGTGGGTTTCCAGTATCTTTTTCGCAAGGGCGACGTTCTCATCTGTAACGAGTTCTGACATCGAAAAATGGTATGGGGAGAGGCTTTAAATGCTGATTGCAGGCGCTGCTTACACTTGCGCCGGCACGACCTCTGCGACAATTACCTTGAAATCGTGAAGGATCGGCTCTACAACGCAGAGGTGCGCGGGGAGAACGCGAGGTGTGCCGCCCAGTTCGCGTTCTACAACACGGTGCAGGCCGTGCTAAAGATGGTGGCACCGATAATGCCCTTTGTGACTGAAGATAGGTATCACGACATCTACGCGAATTGGAATGGAGGCGGCTCGATCCACCATTCGAGTTGGCCGGTATTCGACAAGACCCTGATTGACGGGAAAGCGGAAAAGGCAGGCGGCCTTGCGGTAAGCATACTCGGCGCTGTTCGAAAACACAAGAACTCGAAATCGCTCTCGCTCAAGACCGAGGTCAAGCTGCTTACAATAGATGTCGAGGACCTAGAACTCCTGAAACCGGCGCTCGATGATATAAAGGCAGCATGTCAGGCACAAGAGGTCTTCTTTGGCAAAGGCGACATCGAGTGCGAGGGAACGAGTGCGAAGATAACGGTCGAGCTTTAATGAATCCTAATCTTTTCAAACGTAAACGTATAATTTTTAGTTGCTGACTTATTTCACCGCGCTCTCCATGCGACAGGGTTTTATAATCGAAAAACAAAGACTATAACGATGACCATGGTTGAGATAGAAGTAACCGAATCAGAGGTGATACAGGCTTTCGTGGCGCGGGCGCTATGGCTCGAATCGCAGATGATGTCTGCACTGTGGGATGCTTACATCCACACCAACAGGCATATGGACGATATTTTTGAGATGATACTGGGCTCCAGAAAGCACAAAGTCATCCTCACCAAGATAGTGAGAAATATGAAGGGGATAGATATACCGGAATTTTTCCGGGAGTTCGGAACAAAGACCTTCGACTATTCGAATCTCATGGAAGAGGATATAATGGGCGAGTTATACAAGAACATGAAAACGGTGCTTGATTTCTACACCAAGCTTCGCGCCATGTCTGAAGAGGAGCTCATAAATAGCCTGTGGAAATCAGGGGAACCGAAGGAGTATTTCACCAAGATGGATATGCTAATCGAGAACAAGAATGGAAACGTTCAAAAACTAACGCCGTTCGCAAGCAGGCTTATCAGGTCAATATAAAACGGATTATGACACTTCCGCGAGAGGTATTTGAAGGCAGATATGACTGCCATGCCACCCGACCCGCGTGATTATTACCTGCTTTTCCGGCACCGCCATCCGCCCCGATTTCGAGACCATTTTAATTCTCTGTTAGATTGAACTTTTTGAGACGCGGTGCGTTAAAAAACAGGCCTATTCCGGCTCATACCCTTTTTCTCAATACCATATACAACGCAACCCCCGCCACCGCCCCAATCAACACCGAAAGCGTAACGATTCCATTCGCATCGCTGTGGGCGGAGGGTTCGGAGGCGCCGTCATTAACGCCCTGCAGCTCCTCTTCCGTGGCCTCTCCTTTGACAATCAAGAGGCTCTTTTCTGAGAAATCGTTCGCGCCCTCCGAATCGGTGACGGACAGGCGTATGGTATAAGTCCCGGAGGTCGAATATTTGTAGCTCGGGTTCTGTTCGACAGAGTCGGTCTGACCGTCGCCGTTAAGGTCCCACTCCCACGAGGTTATCGCCCCGTTGTCGGTTGAGGCGTCGCTAAAATGAACGACATCGGAATTGGTCGGCCTCTTCGGCGAGTGGGTGAAATCAGAAACGGGAAGGGTTACGAGCAAACCCGTAAGGTAGAATGCGGTCTTGGTCTCCGTGTTGTCGTCGCACAGGCTCCAGCTGCCAGACACGTCGCTGCTTCTCGCATAGAGGACGTGCTTGCCGTAGTCGAGGGTCGCCGCGGTCAGGTCGTAGCGCCAGCTCGTTGTGCCTGTCGCAGAAACCCAGTCCTCGTCATCCACCCTGACCTGAACCGAGGTGATGAGGTCTATTGCATCCGGGTCCGATGCCGTACCTGTGAATGTGACCGTGCCAATCCGGTCTCCTTTTGTTCCCCAGGGGGTCGCTATGCGGCAGACGGGAGGGTTGCCTGCCGAAGGGGATATGACCGCATCGTAGGTCGAAGAACTGACGGGCTTGCCGCCGATGGTGATCTCGAACCAGTAGGAAAGCCCGTCCGCACCATCGAGGGGGGCGTCGGAAGGCAGGAGGTTTGCGCTCGCGGAATAATCGCTTCCCTTGCGCGTCATCTCGAGATTTTTCGTTGGTCCGCACGAACCCGCGCTGCTGCACATGTGGTATCGGACCACAACGCGCTCCGCATCTGAAGTAAGGGTGACGTAAAAAGAGATGGGGCTTGCCGCGCTGCCTATCACCTCTGGCGAATGGTCGGGGTTCTTGACCAGAAGGTCATCGCCCGCCGTGACCGAAACCGAAGATACTGCGCAGATGTAGATCATTACGCATAGCGCTACGGCAAACCCGTGCTTCATATCGGGCACCCGCTTACTTGCGCTTCCTCAGGGCAAGTCCTATTGCGGCGAGCGAGGAGAGGCCAATTGCCACCCCGAAACCAGGGGTCTTTTGCTGCGTTTCGTTTTCATCATCGCCTTGCGGCGGCTCCTCCGGTGCCGGTGGTTCGACTATGGGCAGATAGGTTATCTGCGCCGCCTGGAATATCTCGCGGGTCGCAAGGTCCTGTATGAAGACGGTTACGCCCAAAGTCTTTGCATGCTCTTCAGGGGTCTTCAGGAATACGCCGTTATCCTCATCCTCGACCTGCCTGCTCTTTATGTCCGTAAGCGCGTAGGTGAAATCGAGGGTTTTGCTCTCTCCCGGCTGCATGGGGCCAAACGGTTGCTGGTCGAGCATCCGGACAAGGTGGTGCCATTCCTGCATCGAGGCGTCATCGGAGGTGTAGACGTGGTTCCAGTCCTCCTGCCATACAGATGCGTTGTTCTCTATGGGAACGACGAAGAGCGCGACGTCCGGGCCGCCTACGGCAAGCGTGGCGTCGATCTGTATCTTCACCATCATCTTTGCGGTATCGTATCCCCCGGCCGCATCTATGAACGAGCCGTCAAGCGACAGGTCTGCGAACGCAGGGGTCGCCGCCGCCAGCGTATAACGTTGTTCGATCGTCACCGAATCGGGGTATACATCGCTTTTGCCGTCCACTATGGTGTCGGGTATGAACGCGACGCCGTAGTACTTGCCGCGGTCAACAGCTTGCGCCCCGCCGACGGTTATTGCCAGATTCTCGTCCGCGTCGTATTTTATGTATATGTAATCCTCGTGCGCCTCTGCGAACTCGTGGTTTTCCTTGGCTCCGCGCGGGCAGTAGCCGCACCAGTCCGCGCCGAAGTATTCTCCAAGCACCATTCTGTCGCTCCCCACGGTTTGCGCTCCGGCGAGGGATGCAAGCGAAACGAAAGCGAGCAACGCCGCCATCGTGTAAACTGCAACTCTATTTGATTTCATGTCATTTCCTCCTTATATTTCATGTCATTTCCTCCTTATTTTAGTATATTTATATGATTGTTTATATTGTTTATATGATTGATACGATTGGTTAAACAACCTAACAATATTTATGCGGTTTTTAAAGATTTGTTAACGATTGTTAGTCATTTTTTGCAATTCCAAGCCTTTTGACAATAGCCTCGCTTGTCAATTCGCGGATTGCATCGGACGCTATCCACCTCGCAGCATTAGAGTCGCTTTTTGCCATATTCTCTGCAACCGCGAGCGCCGTTTCATGTAGTGTTTCGTTTCGTTTTCCTATGTACCGCAGCGCCCAGTTGACCGATTCCTTAACGATTCTCAAGCAGCGAAAGGATCTTTTCAGTGTCCTTGAGGCCGTGACCCGTGAAGGCCGAGACGACCATCTCGTCCGGTTTTGCGCCATCGGAAAGGTATTTGCAAACCCCTGCAACGGTAGCGGCGGCGGTCGGCTCTATGTAAAAACCACGACCAAAGGAAAGCGAGAGAGCGCTGCGTATTTCATCTTCGGAGACCGAGATGAACTTACCCCTGCATTTCTTTACCGCCTCAAGCATCTGCCTGCCGCGCATGGGCTTTGCTATGGCCATGCCTTCGGCGAACGTGTCCTTTTTTATAGCGGCGAAAGTTTCACTTTCGTCTGACTCGTAAATTGCCTGTGAAGTTGGGCGCAATTTTCTCGTCACGGCGCAAGGTTCGCTGCTTTTTTCTTCCCACGCCGCATGTAAAGGCCTGCACGATTCGGTCTGCACCGCGACCATCTTTGGCATGTAGTCGATAAGGCCGCATTTCAAAAGCTCGGAAAAACCGATATACGCGCCAAGCAGCAGGGTGCCGTTTCCGGCTGGCAGCACGAGTGTGTCAGGCGCCTCCCACCCAAGCTGCTCGCAGACCTCGAAAGCGAAGGTCTTGGTGCCGTGCAAGAAGAACGGATTGCAGACGTGGCTTGCGTAGTAGGCATCGTTTGCGGCGAGAAGCGCGGCCTTTGCGGTGTCCTCGCGCGAGCCTGCGACAGGATGAAGATTTGCGCCGTATGCCCGTATCTGCGTTAGTTTTGCGGAAGATGTCTTTTCCGGTGCGAATATCTCGCATCCGATTCCCCCTGCTGCGGCGTATGCGGCAATCGCGCAGCCTGCGTTCCCCGACGAATCCTCAACCACCTTATTCACGCCAAGTTCGTGCGCCTTGCTCATCAGAACGGATGCGCCGCGGTCCTTGAACGAGCCGGTTGGGAAGAGGTGATCCAGCTTGAATAGAACCCGCTTATCCCCAATCGCAAGCGGCGTTAGCGGCGTGAACCCCTCGTCGAGCGACAGTATATGCACGTCGCTATCTATTGGCAGAGCCTCGCGGTAGCGCCACATAGTCGGCTTTCTGCGCCCTATTTTACGCAATGGAAAATCGGGTTCGCATTCAAGGTCCAGCAATCCGCCGCAGGAACAGCGCCATACAGGTTCCAAGGAGTCGTATCCTTCCCCGCACGACGTGCAAAAAAGCTGAGTAGTCATAATGTGAGATGGGCGTAGGAGTTATAAAAATATTTCAGAAAACGACAGCGAACGAATGAAAAGTGAATGAAAAATAATAGATTTCATAGAAAACGGAACCAGATTTTAGACAAAGTAAAACCGGATTTAGCGAATTTAACGAAAATATTATATAGTTACCAAGCCACTTCCGTCCTGCAAATAGCAAATCACCGCAGCCCATTTCGAGCCGCCGCAAATATGAAACTTGCGAAACCACAAGCGGCGTCGCAAACGACGGCGTCGCAAACGACGGAATCGGTGTCGTGATGGCGAAGATAATTGCAAAATACGAAACAAGTGGAGTAACTCAAAAGTAACTCATAGGGAGGAAAGATAAGATGAAAACTGCTGTGTGGCACGATTAGTCCTTTCTAACCAACACATACACCTTTTTTCCGATGTACTTCTTTGAGGATAGTATCATCGCGCCGTTCCCTATCT